>JAEUAC010000045.1 GCA_019695455.1 Methylorubrum extorquens
CCGAGCGCGCGAGCGGCTCGAGACGGAGGCTCGATACGACGTCTACCTGGATCGGCAGGCGCGCGACGCGGCTGCACTCCGACGGGACGAGGGTCACGGCTTGCCCGCCGATCTCGACTATGCGGGCCTGGGCGGCCTCTCGGCCGAGTTGCGCAGCAAGCTCGGACAGGTGCGTCCTACCACCCTGGGGCAGGCGGCCCGGATCGAGGGAATCACGCCGGCCGCGCTGACGCTGCTCGCCGCCCATACGGCCCGACGCGCCGATGCCGCCTGACCGGGAGGCGGGCCGGGCGGAGGTCCTGGCGGCGGTTTCACGTGAAACGGCCGAACGCCTCGACATCCTCGTCGCGGAGCTCAAACGCTGGCAGGCGATCCGCAACCTCGTCGCCAAGAGCACCCTCCCCGTCCTCTGGACCCGGCATATCGCCGACTCGCTGCAGGTCGCCACGCTCGGCGGCGACGGAGCGAGCTGGATCGACGTCGGCAGCGGCGGGGGATTTCCGGGGCTCGTCGTCGCGGCGGCGCGTCCGGACCTCGCCCTCCACCTCGTCGAAAGCGACGCGCGCAAATGCGCCTTCCTGCGCCATGCGGCGCGTGCCGCCGGGCTCGCCGTGCGCGTGCACGAGGGTCGCGCCGATGCCGTCCTGCCCGGGCTCGACCGCGCGGACACCCTGTCCGCCAGAGCGGTGGCGGAGCTGAGCGACCTGCTCGCGATGGGCGAATCCATGTTGATGAAGGGTGCCGTCGGCCTCTTTCCCAAGGGACGCGGCTACGCCGCCGAATTGACGCGCGCCGAGCAAGGGTGGAGATTCACGGCCGACGTCCTGCCGAGTCGGACCGACCCGGAGGCGCGCATCCTGCGCATCCGCGACTTCGCCGGACGACGGATCCCTCCCTTGCCGGCCAGCCCCACGTGAGCATCCTGACCCTGACATCGAGCCCTGGCCAGCCCCGAGTCCTCGCCCTCGCCAACCAGAAGGGCGGGGTCGGGAAGACCACGACGGCCATCAACCTCGGCACAGCCCTCGCCGCGATCGGCGAGCGCGTCCTGGTGATCGACCTCGATCCGCAGGGAAACGCCTCGACGGGGCTCGGGATCGACAAGAAGCGGCGGGCCCGCTCGACCTACCACGTGCTGACGGGCGAGACGGACCTCCGCAGCGTCGTCCAGGAGACGGCGGTGCCCGGGCTCGCCGTGGCGCCGTCGACGATGGACCTGCTCGGGATCGAGCTCGAGATCGCGAAGGAGCGCGACCGCACCCACCGCCTCCGGCGGGCCGTGGCCGAGATGGCGCATGCGGAAGGGCAGGGTGCGCCGACCTATGTGCTGATCGACTGCCCCCCTTCCCTCAATCTTCTGACGATCAACGCGCTCGCGGCCGCCGACGCGGTCCTCGTGCCGCTGCAATGCGAGTTCTTCGCCCTCGAAGGGTTGAGCCAGCTCATCAAGACCGTCGAGCAGGTCCGCAACAGCCTGAACCCGAAGCTCTCGATCCACGGCATCGTCCTGACGATGTTCGATCCGCGCAACAACCTCGCCAACCAGGTCGTGGCGGACGTGCGGGCCTATATGGGGGCGAAAGTCTACGACACCGTCATCCCGCGGAACGTGCGGGTGTCCGAGGCACCGTCGCACGGCAAGCCCGTGCTCCTCTACGACCTGCGGTGCGCCGGCTCGCAGGCTTACCTGCGGCTCGCCTCCGAGGTGATCCAGCGCGAGCGGACCCTTCAGGCCGCCGCGGCCGCTTGATCCGGAGATCCAGATGACCATGGCGGAAGAACAGGTCCGATCGCGACTGGGTCGCGGGCTCGCGGCGCTGCTGGGCGAGGCCGACGAGGAGCCGGTCGTCGAACGGATCCGGGGAGGGCGGCGCGTCCCGATCGAGTTCCTGCGCCGCAACCCGCGCAATCCCCGCACGACCTTCCCGGAGACGGAGCTGGACGACCTCGCCGCCTCCATCAAGGAACGCGGGATCATCCAGCCCATCGTGGTACGGCCGCTGCCGAGCCTGCCGGACGCCTACGAGATCATCGCGGGCGAGCGGCGCTGGAGGGCCGCCCAGCGGGCCGGCTTGCACGACGTGCCGGTCGTCATCATCGATGCCGACGACAAGACGGCGCTCGAGCTTGACATCATCGAGAACGTGCAGCGGGCCGACCTGAACGTGCTCGACGAGGCGGCCGGCTACGAGAAGCTGGTCGCGGATTACGGCTACAGCCACGGCGACCTCGGCACCGTCCTCGGCAAGAGCCGCAGCCACGTCGCCAACACGTTGCGGCTCCTGAAGCTGCCGACCTCGGTCCGCGACATCGTGGCGCGTGGCGACATCACGGCCGGCCACGCCCGCGCCCTGCTGTCGGTCCGCAACCCGGAAGCGGTCGCCCGCATGATCACCGAGCGGGGGCTGAACGTCCGGGACGTCGAGCGGATCGCGCGTACGGAGAACGAGGACAAGCCGGAGGCGCCGCGGCGCAAGCCGCGCGAGCCGGATGCCGACACCCGCGCTCTCGAGGTCGCCCTCGAGGAGGTGCTGGGCCTGGTCGTCCGCATCGAGCACAAGGGCGCCTCGGGCGAGCTGCGCATCCGGTATCGGTCGCTCGACCAGCTGGACGGCCTCTGCCGTCGCCTGCGCGTCCCGGAGATCCAGCCCAAGACGACCTAGTCGGGCTCTGTATTCTGGAAGTATTCTAGGTCGGAACTAGCAGGCTGACGGGTCCGAATACAGGATCCGCGCGGTCCGGACAGCCGGCGGATACTTGAACCGGATCGGCATCTGCGGTTTAAGTCGGCGAAGCCGGACACGCGACGTCCGTTCCGGCACCGGAACCGCGCATGAGCCTCCGCTCGACGGTCCGCGGCCTGGCATCGCCCGGCCGCCGGATCCTTCAGATTATAGTCCTAACCGGACTGTGTGGCGCAGCCCAGGCTCAGGGGCTCGCGCCATCTCCGGCACCGACGCAGGCGCCCGCCGTCGCCGCTCCGGCCACCGGGACGGCGCCGGCATCGCCCGCGGCGCCCGCGGCGACCCCGTCGACCTCGCTCGATGCTCCGGCCACTCCGACCCGAGCCACGATCGGCCCCGCGCCGACCGTGGTGCTGCCGCACAACCTGTCCCCCTGGGGCATGTTCATGGGCGCCGACATCGTCGTGAAGGCCGTGATGGTCGGGCTGGCCTTCGCGTCCGTCGTCACCTGGACGGTCTGGCTCGCGAAGAGCCTGGAGCTCCTGGCCGCCACCCGCAGCGGCCGCCGGCTCATCCGGCAGGTCGACGCGTCGCCGTCGCTGGCCCACGCGGTCGGCGAGGTCGAGGGGGCACGCTCGCCGATCGGCCGGATGGTCACGGCGGCCGTGCAGGAGGCCGAGCTCTCCGCCGGCCTCGGCAAGGAGGGCCTGAAGGAGCGCGCGACCTCCCGCCTGGACCGGATCGAGGTCGCGGCGATCCGCTCGGCCACGCGCGGCACCGGCCTGCTGGCCACCATCGGGTCCACGGCGCCCTTCGTCGGGCTGTTCGGCACCGTCTGGGGCATCATGAACGCCTTCATCGGCATCTCGAAGGCGCAGACGACCAACCTCGCCATCGTGGCGCCCGGCATCGCGGAGGCGCTGCTCGCGACCGCGATCGGGCTCGTCGCGGCCATTCCGGCGGTCGTGATCTACAACCTGTTCGCCCGCTGGATCGCCGGCTACCGGGCGATGCTCGGCGACGGCTCCGCGCTCGTCCTGCGGCACCTGTCGCGGGATCTCGATCGGGCCGGCCGGCCCAAGCTGATGGCCGCGGAGTAGGGCCTTGGCCGCGAAGCTCGGTCCCGACGGCGACGACCTGTCGGAGAACCACGAGATCAACGTGACGCCGTTCATCGACGTCATGCTCGTCCTCCTCATCATCTTCATGGTGGCGGCGCCGCTGGCGACGGTCGACGTGCCCGTGGATCTCCCGGCCTCGACGGCGCAGCCGCAGCCGCGCCCGGACAAGCCGCTCTTCCTGACCGTAAAGTCCGACCTGACGCTCGACCTCGGCGAGCAGCCGGTGCCGCGGGACGCGCTCGCCTCGGCGCTCGACGGCGTCACGAACGGCGACCACGAGCAGCGCGTGTTCCTGCGGGCCGACAAGGCCGTGAGCTACGGCGACCTCATGGACGTCATGAACGCCCTTCGGAACGCGGGCTACCTGAAGGTGGCGCTCGTCGGGCTGGACGGCGCGCCGGCCGCCCGATGACGTCGCTCGCGCTCGGTCCCGCCGACATGGACGGCCGCGAGACGGCACGCTGGACGGCGTCCTTCGCGCTCGTGCTCGGCCTGCACGCGGCCGCGATCGCGGGCGTCATGGCCTACAAGACCGTCGTGTCCGAATCCGGCGAGGCGCTGCCGGCCGTGATGATCGACATGGCCCCGCCACCGGCCGCGCCGACCGCTGCGCCGTCGGATGCCGCCCCGAGCGAGGCGGTGCCCGAGGCGACGCTCCCCGATCCGGTGGTCGACGCTCCGCCGGACGTGCCGGAACCCGAGATCGCTCCGCTCCGGCCGGCCGTGCTGGCCGAGATGCCGCCGCTTGAGCCGGTGCCCGACATCCCGGAGGATCCCCGGCTGCAGCCGCCGCCCGTGGTCCAGGAGAAGGCCGCCGTGGCGCTGCCTCCGCCGGTGCGGCAGGCGGCTCCGCCGCCGCCGAAGCCCGTCGTCGAGAAGCCGGTCAGGAAGCCGCCGAAGCCCGTCCAGGCCCGGCGGGATCCCGAGCGCCGCGAGGCGCGTCGCCCGCCCTCGGCCGAAGCGGGAGCCCAGACCACCGCCTCCATCCCGAGCCAGTCCAGCGGGTCGTCCGCGGCCAGCAAATCGTCCTGGCAGGGCGCCATCGTGGCGGCCCTGAACCGGGCCAAGCGGCCGCAGGCGGAATCGGGCCTCGCCTCCGTCCGGTTCTCCGTCGATCGCGGCGGCCGCATCCTGTCGGCGTCGCTCGCCGGCTCGGCCGGCTCCGCGATGCTCGACGGCGAGGCCGTCGGCCTCGTCCGGCGGGCGTCCATCCCGGCCGCGCCGGGCGACGTGCCCGGCTCCACCTTCACGTTCACGGTCCCGATCCGCTTCACGTCTCGCTGAGGACGCACGGCCGGTCGACACGCCGGACGGGAACCCCGACCGCCCGCCCGGCATGATTGGCGGGCGCGAGGAGATGGGCGTGAAGATCGATCTGACGGGTCAGACGGCCCTGGTCACAGGATCCACGGACGGGATCGGCTACGGCGCCGCCCTGGGGCTTGCGCGGTGCGGAGCCTCGGTCGTGGTGAACGGACGCAACAGCGAGGGCGTCGAAGCGGCCCTGGCGCGCATGGAGCGGGAGGCGCCGGGCTGCGCGGCGCGCGGCGTGGCGGCGGACGTCTCGACGGCGGAAGGCTGCGACGCCCTGATCCGGGCCGTGCCGCAGGCGACCATTCTGGTCAACAACGCCGGCATCTACGAGCAGACGCCGTTCTTCGACATCCCGGATGCGGATTGGGAGCGCTTCTTCCAGACGAACGTCATGTCGGGCGTCAGGCTGTCCCGTCACTACATGCGGGGCATGCTCGACCGGAACTGGGGTCGGGTCGTGTTCCTGTCCTCCGAATCGGGCATCAACATCCCGCCGGACATGCTGCACTACGGCTTCACGAAGGCCTCACTCCTGGCGATCTCACGGGGCCTGGCGAAGCTCGCGGCCGGCACGGGCGTCACCGTCAACGCGGTCCTGCCGGGGCCGACCATGAGCCGCGGTGTCGAATCCATGCTCCAGGCGGGCGCGGCGGAGGAGGGGACCTCGCTCGACGAGGCAGGCCGCGCCTTCGTCCGGTCGCATCGCGGCACCTCGATCATCGGCCGGGTCGCCTCCGTGGAGGAGGTCGCGAACATGATCGTCTACGCGTGCTCGCGGGAGGCCTCGGCCACCACGGGCGCGGCTCTCAGGGTCGAGGGCGGCATCGTCGAGGCGATCACCTGACGGACGGGCCGGGCGCGGACCCGCCGGGGCCGATCAGGTCTCGAGCGGTTCCAGACGGCGGGCGAGGATCTTGTCCACGCGGCGTCCGTCGAGGTCGACCACCTCGAAGCGCCAGCCATGCGCCTGGACCGTCTCGCCCGTCGCGGGCAGGTGCTGCAGTTCGCCGATGACGAGGCCGGCCACCGTCTCGTAGGCGCGACGCTCCGGCAGGGTCACGCCCAGCATGTCGGCCATCTCGTCGACCGGCATCCAGCCGGCGAGGAGCCAGGAGCCGTCCTCCCGCTGCACGGCCTCGGGCTCGCTCGCGCCCTCGTCGGAGCGGAACGCGCCGGCGATCGCGTCGAGGATGTCGGCCGGCGTCGCGAGCCCTTCGAAATGGCCGTACTCGTCGTGGACGAGCGCCACGGGCACCTCGGCCTCGCGCAGCACGTTCAGCGCGTCGAGCGCGTCGAGCGTGTCCGGCACGACCGGGGCCGTCTTCATGCTGCCGCGCACGTCGATCCGCTTGCCGGACAGGAGCGGCGCCAGGACCTCGCGCACCTGCACCACGCCCAGCATGTTGTCGGGCGATCCCTCGCCGACGGGAAGGCGGGAATGCGTGGTGATGGAGAGGCGCCGCCGCAGCTCCTCCTCGTCGTCCTCGAGGTCGAGCCACTCGACCTCGGTGCGCGGCGTCATCACGGAGCGGACCGCCCGGTCGCCGAGCCGGAGCACGCCGGAGATCATCTTGCGCTCGTCCACCTCGAGGATGCCGGCCGTCTCGGCTTCCGCCATGACGGTGCGGATCTCCTCCTCGGTGACGGCATTCTCCTGCGCCGTCGATTGGCCGAACATGCGGAAGATCAGGCGCGTCGAGGCATCGAGCAGCCACACGACCGGACCCGCGACCTTCGACACCACCTTCATGAGCGGCGCGACGAGGCAGGCGAGACCTTCGGCGTTCCGCAGCGCCAGGTTCTTCGGCACGAGCTCCCCGACGACGACGGACAGATAGGTGATGAGGCTGATGACGACGGCGTAGCCGAGGGGCCCCGCGACGCGGGCCGACATGCCGTTGTCCTGCAGGATCTCCGTCAGGCGCTCGCCGAGCGCCGCGCCCGAGAACGCGCCGGCCAGGATGCCGACGAGCGTGATGCCGATCTGGACCGTGGAGAGGAAGCGGCCCGGATCCTCGGCGAGCGACAGGGCGGCTCGCGCACCCGGGCGCCCGGCATCGGCCATGGCCTTCAGCCGCGCCTTTCGGGCCGAGACGAGCGCGAGTTCAGAGAGGGAGAAGACCCCGTTGAGCAGGATCAGGCAGACCGCGATGACGAGTTCGAGCACGACCCATAGGGCCGGCTCGCCACAGGCGACCGGTCCTCTCCCATGAACACACGATGCCGGCGATGATGGGGACCGGGCCGGCCCAGGTCAAGCGGAAGACCCGGTCCGGCGGCTCAACCTCCGATATTGTAGGCCGCGAGGGCGGCCGCCCGCACGAGGTCCGTGTCGGTCGCGCCGAGCGAGACGATCTGCACCGACCGGTCGAGCCCGACGATCAGCGGGCCGATCACGGTCGCGCCGCCGAGCTGCGCGAGCATCCGGCTCGAGATCGAGGCCGAGTGGAAGGCCGGCATGACGAGCACGTTCGCCGGGCCCGTGAGGCGGCAGAAGGGGTAGGCCGCCATCAGGTCCCGGTTCAGGGCGACGTCGGCCGCCATGTCGCCGTCGTACTCGAAGTCGACGCGCTGGCCGTCCAGGATCTTCACGGCCTCCCGCACGTGGCGCGACCGCTCGCCCTCCGGGTGGCCGAAGGTCGAGAAGGCGAGGAGCGCCACCCGGGGCTCGAGGCCCATCCGACGCGCGACGCCCGCCGCCTCGACGGCGATCTCGGCGAGCGCCGCCGCGTTGGGCATCTCCGTGACGGCCGTGTCGGCGACCAGGACCGTGTGGCCGCGCGACAGGCAGAGCGACACGCCGATCACGCGATGGCCGGGCTTGTCGTCGATCACGTGCCGCACGTCGTCGAAGGCGACGGAGAAGTTGCGCGTCACGCCCGTCACCATGGCGTCGGCGTCGCCGAGCGCCGTCATGGCGGCCGCGAAATGGTTGCGGTCCTGGTTGATCAGGCGCTGGCAGTCGCGGAACAGGAAGCCCTGCCGCTGCAGGCGGGCGTAGAGGTACTGGGCATAGGCGGAGTTCCGCTTCGACAGCCGGGCATTGTGGATCTCGATCCCGTCCCGGCCCTCCAGGTCGATGCCGGCCGCCGCCGCGGTCGCGACGACGCGATCCTCGCGGCCGACCAGGATCGCCGTGCCGAGGCCCTGGTTGGCGAAGGACATCGCGGCGCGGATGACCTGCTCCTCCTCGCCCTCGGCGAAGACGACGCGCTTCGGGTATTTCCGCACGCGCTCGAAGACGCGCGACAGGACGCCGGCCGTCGGGTCGCGCCGGGCCTGGAGCTCGTCCCGGTAGGCGGCCATGTTCGGGATGGCCCGGCCCGCGACGCCCGCCTCCATGGCCGCTTCGGCCACGGCGGGCGGCACCGTCGAGATCAGCCGCGGATCGAACGGCACGGGGATGATGTACTCGCGCCCGAAGCGGGGCCGGGAGCCCTGGTAGGCCGCCGCGACCTCGTCCGGCACGTCCTCGCGGGCGAGATCGGCGAGCGCCTGGGCGGCCGCGATCTTCATCTCCATCGTGATGGAGGTGGCCCGCACGTCGAGCGCGCCCCGGAAGATGTAGGGGAAGCCGAGCACGTTGTTGATCTGGTTCGGGTAGTCGGACCGGCCGGTCGCCATGATGGCGTCGCCCCGGATGGCGGCCACGTCCTCCGGCGTGATCTCGGGGTCCGGATTCGCCATGGCGAAGATGATCGGGTTCGCGGCCATCGACCGGATCATCTCGTCCGTGAAGGCGCCCTTGGCGGAGAGCCCGAACACGGCGTCCGCGCCCTTCATGGCGTCGGCCAGCGTGCGGGCGTCGGTCCGGACCGCGTGGGCCGACTTCCACTGGTTCATGCCCTCCTGCCGGCCCTGGTAGACGACCCCCTTCGTGTCGCAGAGGATGACGTTCTCCGGCCTGAGGCCCAGGGCCTTCAGGAGGTCGAGGCAGGCGATGCCGGCCGCGCCCGCGCCGTTCACGACGAGGCGCGTCTGCGCCATCTCGCGCCCCGTGAGGTGGAGGGCGTTGATGAGGCCCGCCGCCGCGATGATGGCCGTCCCGTGCTGGTCGTCGTGGAAGACCGGGATGTCCATCAGCTCCCGGAGCCGCTCCTCGACGATGAAGCACTCCGGCGCCTTGATGTCCTCGAGGTTGATGCCGCCGAATGTGGGACCCAGATACCGCACGCAGTTGATGAGCTCGTCCGCGTCCTCCGTGCCGACCTCGAGGTCGAACGCGTCGATGTCCGCGAAGCGCTTGAAGAGGACCGCCTTGCCTTCCATCACGGGTTTCGAGGCGAGCGCCCCCCGGTTGCCCAGCCCCAGGATGGCGGTGCCGTTGGAGATGACGCCGACGAGGTTGCCCTTGGCCGTGTAGTCGTAGGCGCGGGCGGGATCGGCCGCGATGGCGAGGACGGGCACGGCCACGCCCGGCGAATAGGCGAGCGACAGGTCGCGCTGGGTCGCCATGGGCTTCGTCGCCACGACCTCGAGCTTGCCCGGCCGGCCGCTCTGGTGGAACTGCAGCGCCTCCTGGTCCGTGAAGGTCGGGCGCTTGCGGCGCGAATTCGGCGTCTGGTCGTCCATGGCTCTTGGGCTCGTGTTTCCTCGGCCGAGACCCTAGGCGGAGGACCGCGCGGGCTTCAAGCCGCTACCTTCGGCGCAGCGCTGGACGATGTGGCGACCGGATGGCTATATTCGCCCATGAGCACCTACAGCGTCGCGGAGGCCCGCAACCAGCTCTCGGCCCTGATCGAGCGGGCGGAGGCGGGCGAGGACGTCGTCATCACGCGTCACGGCCGGCCGGTGGTCGCGCTCAGGGCCATCGAACGCGATCCTCTTTCGGCGGGAGCGGCGCTGGCTTGGTTGCGGGCCGCCGATCGCGGGCCGTCATGCGGTCGCGACGCGGCCGAGACGTTGAGCGAGATCCGGGACGAGGATTGGCGTTGAGGCTCTATCTCGACGCCAACGTGGTCGTGAGCCTGTTCGCTCACGACGCGCTCACGACGCGTGCCGAACGCCTCCTGGCCGATCATGAACATTGGCGTCTCGTCCTCAGCGACTTCGCCTGCGCCGAATTCTCGGCCGTGATCCGGCGGCGTGTCAGAACCGGCGAGATCGACGAGGCGCATGCGCAGCGCACGTTCAGCCGTCTCGACCACTGGGCACGCGAGTACACGTCCCGTGCCGAGTTGCAGCCCTCCGACATCGTAGCGGCCGACGTGCTGTCGAGGCGGCCGGACCTGTCCATTCGAACGCCTGACGCCATTCATGTCGCGGTCGCGCGCCGGATCGCCGCGCCGCTCGCGACGTTCGACGTCAAGCTCGCCGAGAACGCGCGCATCGCCGGACTGGACGTCCTCACGTGACCGCGCCGACCGCGGGAGAGCAATCAGCGGACCAGCGCGTCACGCCCATGATGGCGCAGTATTGCGAGATCAAGGCCAACAATCCGGGCTGCCTCCTCTTCTACCGGATGGGCGACTTCTTCGAGCTGTTCTTCGAGGATGCCGAGATCGCCTCGCGGGCGCTCGGGATCGCCCTGACGAAGCGCGGCAAGCATCTCGGGTCGGACATCCCGATGTGCGGCGTCCCGGTGGAGAGGTCGGACGACTACCTGCACCGGCTGATCGCGCTCGGCCATCGCGTCGCGATCTGCGAGCAGACCGAGGATCCGGCCGAGGCCAAGAAGCGGGGCGGCAAATCGGTCGTGCGCCGGGCCGTGGTGCGGCTCGTCACGCCCGGCACGCTCACGGAGGACCGGCTTCTCGAGCCCGCCCAGGCGAACCGGCTCGTGGCCCTGGCGCGGCGGCGCGTCACCGACACGGCCTGGTCCTACGGGCTCGCGGCGCTCGACATCTCGACCGGCCGCTTCGACGTGTCCGAGATCGAGGGCGGCGCGCTCGCGGCCGAGATCGCGCGGCTCGATCCGCGGGAGATCGTGCTGCCGGACAGCGTCCACGACGATCCGGACCTGCGGGCGCTCTGGCGCGAGGGGAGGGCCTCCCTGACCCCGCTGCCGCGCGACGGGCTCGACGCGGCCTCGGCGGAGCGGCGGCTCCGGGAGTTCTTCGGCGTCGCGACGCTCGACGCGTTCGGCGAGTTCTCGCGGATCGAGGTCGCGGCGGCGGGGGCCGCGCTCGCCTATGTCGAGAAGACGCAGCTCGGCGCGCGCCCCGCGCTGTCGCCGCCGTCCCGCGTCTCGGGCGGCGGCACGATGCTGATCGACCCGGCGACGCGCGCCAATCTCGAGATCGTCCGGACGCTCGCGGGGGAGCGGGCGGGCTCGCTGCTGGCCGCGCTCGACCGCACCGTGACGGCGGCCGGCGGCCGGCTCCTGGCGGAACGGCTCGCGGGGCCCCTGACCGACCCCGTCGCGATCGCCGTCCGGCAGGAGGCGGTCGCCTTCCTGATCGAGGAGCGGGACCTGAGGGCGCAGGTGCGGGCGCAGCTCGGGCGCGCGCCGGATCTCGTGCGGGCGCTGTCCCGGCTCAGCCTGGAGCGCGGCGGCCCGCGCGACCTCGCGGCCCTGCGCGACGGCCTCGCGGCGGCGGCGGCCCTCGCCGAGCGGCTGGGCCGCGAGCAATCGGCGCCGGCCGAGATCGCGGAGGCCGCGGCCGCGCTCGGCGGGCTCGATCCCGCCCTCCTGGCGGGGCTCCGCGATCTCCTCGCGGACGAGCTGCCGCTGCATCGCCGCGACGGCGGCTTCGTGCGGGCGGGCCACGACCCGGTCCTCGACGAGACGCGCGAGCTCGCGACCGATTCCCGGCGCGTCATCGCGGCCCTGCAGGCCCGC
>JAEUAC010000102.1 GCA_019695455.1 Methylorubrum extorquens
CGGCCTCCGGGTGGCGTGCCGGGTCTAGCGCCGCCCGCTTAGCGCGCCGTCAACGCCCGGCGGGCGCGTCCGGCCGGCGCGACGTGCGGGCGATGAACCGCGCCAGCGGCGCCCCCGTCAGGATCACGACGAGCACGCGCAGCGTCTGCAGCGCCATGACGAAGCCGACGTCGACGGAGGTGCCGACCGCGATGATGGCGACCGAATCGATCCCGCCGGGCGTCGTCGCCAGGAAGGCCGTGAGCGGGTCCGTGTGGCGCAGCCGGATCAGCAGCCAGGCCGACACGGCGCCGAGCGCGATCATCACCATGGAGGCGCCGACGATCTGCGGCACGGCCCGCCACAGGCTCGCGAGCAGCGGCTTGGTGAACCGCAGGCCCACGTACCAGCCGATGCAGGCGTAGGAGAGGGCGAGCAGCGGCTCGGGGATCGTGACGTCGAGGAGGCCGCCCGCATGGAGGGCGGCGCCGAGGATCATGGGGCCGAGGAGGCCGCCCGCCGGCACCCGCAGGACGCGGCCGAGCCAGCCGCCCCCGATCGCGAGGGCGAGGGTGGCGAGGATCGGCAGCGCCTCGCCGACGAGGCTCTCCGGCCGGGCGGCCTGCACGGGCGCCGCCGGTCCGGCCGCGTCGCCGTTGACGAACCGGGCGACGAGCGCCGCCGTCACGACGACGCAGACCACCCGGGCGTATTGCATGAAGGCGACGATGCGCGGATCCGCCCCGAACTCCTCCGCCATGGACACCATGGCGGAGGCGCCGCCGGGCGAGGAGCCCCAGGCGGCCGAGGAGCCGGGCAGGGATCCGAAACGCCCGAGGAGCCAGGCGACGACGGCGCCGGCCACGACGGTCGAGAGCACCACGAGCAGCATGGCCGGCCAGTCGCGCAGCACGGAGGCGACGATGTCGGCCGTGATGGAGCGCGCGATCAGGCAGCCGACGATCGCCTGCGCGAACAGGAAGGCCGCCCGCGGCACCCGGACGGACGAGCCGCGGGTGCCGAACAGGATGCCGACCAGCATCGGCCCGAGGAGGAGGGCGGCCGGGACGTGGGCGCGCTCGAGGGCGAGCACGAGGACGAGCGACAGGCCCGCGAGCCCCGCCCCTTGCGCGATCGTGCCTCGTGCGTTCACCACCCGCTGTCCTCGCTGCCACCCGTCCGGCCCCGGCCGGCCGGTTCCGTCGGAGCCCGCATGTTCCCGAAGCCCCGTCCGTCGATCGCGCCCAACACGGCCGCGTTCGAATCCCTGCCGCTCGTGAAGCCGACGGGCTTCCGCGAATACGACGCGCGCTGGTGGTTCGGCCACCCGGGATCGGACACGCCGCCCGAGCTGAACCTGATGGGCGTCCAGGCGCTCGGCATGGGGCTCGGGACGCTGCTGGGCCGTCTGGGCGTCGGGCGCGAGGTGGTCACGGGGCACGATTTCCGCGGCTACTCGGCCGCCATCAAGTCGGCCCTGGTCGCGGGCCTGCTCGCGGCCGGATGCAAGGTCCATGACATCGGGCTCGCGCTCTCGCCGATGGCCTATTTCGCGCAGTTCGCGCTCGACGTCCCGGCCGTCGCCATGGTGACCGCCTCCCACAACGACAACGGCTGGACGGGCGTGAAGATGGGCGCCGAACGCCCCGTGACCTTCGGCCCCGACGAGATGGCGGCGCTCCGCGACATCGTGCTCGCGGGCGATTTCGACCTCCCGGGCGGCGGCTCCTACGCGTTCGTCGACGATCTCCCGGCCCGCTACGCGGCCGACCTCACGGCCCGGCCCGGGCTGCGGCGGCGGCTCAAGGTCGTGGCGGCCTGCGGCAACGGCACCGCGGGCGCCTTCGCGCCAGCGATCCTGGCCGCGCTCGGCTGCGACGTGATCCCGCTCGACGCGGAGCTCGACCACACCTTCCCGCGCTACAACCCGAACCCCGAGGACATGGCCATGCTCGGCGCCATGGCGGAGGCCGTGAGGGCGCACGGCGCCGACCTCGCGCTCGGCTTCGACGGCGACGGCGACCGCTGCGGCGTCGTGGACGAGACCGGCCACGAGATCTTCGCCGACAAGATCGGCGCCATGCTGGCGCGCGACCTGTCGTCGCTGCATCCGAACGCGATCTTCGTGGTCGACGTGAAGTCGACCGGCATCTTCGCGACCGATCCCGTGCTGGCCGCGGCCGGCGCCCGCACGGATTACTGGAAGACGGGGCATTCCCACATCAAGCGGCGGGTGCAGGACCTGGGCGCGCTGGCCGGGTTCGAGAAGTCGGGACACTTCTTCTTCAACGCGCCGATCGGGCGCGGCTACGACGACGGGCTCGTGACGGCGATCGCGATCCTCGACATGCTGGACCGGAGCCCCGGCGCCACCCTCGGCGACCTCTACGCGGCCCTGCCGAAGACCTGGGGCTCGCCGACCATGTCGCCGCATTGCGCCGACGAGGTGAAGTACGACGTCGTGGAGCGGGTCCTGGCCCGGTTCCGGGCCATGCAGGCCGCGGGCGAGCCGGTGGCCGGCGGGGCGATCGTGGACCTCGTCACCGTGAACGGCGTCCGGGTGGTCACGGCCGACGGCACCTGGGGGCTGGTGCGGGCCTCCTCCAACAAGCCGGAACTCGTGGTCGTCGTGGAGAGCCCGGTCTCGGAGGCGCGGCTCCGCGCCATGTTCGCGGGCATGGACGCGATCCTGCGGGAGAACCCGGAGGTCGGCGCCTACAACCAGACGCTCTGAGGCGCCGGGATCAGGCCGGGCAGCCGCCGGTCAGGGTGACGCGGGCCGTGTTGCGGATCGGCCAGGGCGTCGTGTCGCCGAGCGTGATGGTGCCCGTGATCGTCCGGCCGAACAGGGGCGTGTAGGGCAGGGTGGTCTCGACCAGGATGTAGTAGGAGGCGTCGGTCTGGAACCCCGTCGGCACCGCGTAGGTGCCGGCCGGCTTCACGACGGCGCCCGTGCCGCGCGCGCAGCTCCAGTCGACGCTGCCCTGGAAGTTCGAGCCGACCTTCGTGACCTTCATCTGCGACACGATCATGCGCAGCTTGGACGCGTCGAAGGGCTGCATGATGATGCTCGCCGCCTTGAAGATGTCGTCCACGTCCGTGCTCGACAGGTTCGCCATGCGGGACGACAGGTCGGCCAGCGCGCGCGAGACCAGCGTGACCTTGCGGTCGTTGTTCACGGCCAGCGTCACCTCCGACAGGCCGAGCAGCATGATGACCATCACGGGCAGGACGAGCGCGAACTCGACCGCCGCCACGCCGGCCTCGCCCCGCCGGAAGGCCGCGACGGCGCGACGGAGCCGCCCGGCCGGGAGACAGCGCCGGCCGCTCATTGGTAGGGCTCCGTCCGGAAGGTCGAGGAGGCCATGATGAGCCGGTTGCCGCTGCGCAGCCCGGTCGAGTAGCCGAACAGGTTCACGAAGACCGGGTATTCGAGCGAGGCCCGCACGACGCAGATCTCGTTCGCGCCCGGCGGATTGTAGCCGTAGGACGACACGTCGTAGACGCCGTTCTTCACCGGCGGCGTGATCGTCGTCCCGGAGAAGCTCGTGAAGCGCTGGACGTCGACGCTGACGCGCGCCTTGCAGTCGAAGACGCCCGCGACGTTGGCGCAGACCGCGTCCTTGAACTTCTTCAGCGCCGCCTGCTGTTCGGCGGGCGTCGAGGAGGCGGTGCCGCTCTGGAAGGACCCGGTGTAGATCGACCGCGCGGCGTTCGCGACCGCGGTCTCCAGGATCTGCGTCGACCAGAACGTGAGGGCGACCTCCAGGATGCCGAAGATCAGGCCCAGGAACAGCGGCGCGATGAAGCCGAACTCGATCGCGAACGCGCCGTCGTCCGCCCGGCGGAAGCGGCTGAGGAGGCCACGGCGGCGGGTCGCGGGCGCCGGGGGCGTGGTGTCGGTCGGGTTCGGAAGCACGATCCTACGTCCGGGTGGCCGCGTCGGGCGGCCGTGAGCACCTGTCTACGACGACAATGCTTGCCGGACCGTTGAACGGATCGACGAGGATCGTCAGCGCTGGCCCGTGAAGGCCGTGTGCGCGTCGACCTGTCCCTTGGTCTCGCCGAAATAGGTCTGCGAGTCGCCGAGCTGGACCGTCGGCAGGCAGGTGGGCGCGCAGGAATAGGTCTGCCGCTCGAGGCCGCGCTGGACGAGAAGCGTTGCGTCGCTCGGCGCCGTCACGCTCACCTTGGCTTCGGCGATCTGGTTGCCGGCCGAATCCATGGCGATGAAGTTCGTCACCCCGAAGCTCTTGCCCGTGAGGACCACGACGCCGTTCTTCTGGACGGAGATGTCGGCGACGGCCGGGTTGCCGATGACGATGGTCTGCGCCTTCTCGGGCAGGCGGATGATCTTGGCGCGGTCGACGACCACGGTCACGTCGCCCGTCACGCCCGTCGCGTGCAGGCCGCGCGCCTCGAAGCCGCTCCGGACCTCGGCCGCCCGCGGCTCGGGCGACCGGACCTCCACGGCGCCCAGGCCGGCGCCCAGGCCGGTCGCCGTCCCGGTCTCGACGGAGGCGAGGGGGATGACCTTGGCGCGGTCGCGAGCCTCGGCCGCGATCGGGAGCACGGCCATCGCGAGGGCGAGTGCCATCCAGCCGGGTCGCCTCTCAGTCGCAAACATCGCTGGTCCTGTCGGTCGAAGGGTGTCGGCTCCGATCTATCGCCACGAGTGGTGAACGAAGCGTGCACGAGGCGCACCCGTCCGGTCGGGGTCGTCCGTAACGTCTTGTTCGGGTCGCCGGGCGTAGTGTCGGGGCTCCGGTCGGGCCGCCCCTCTACTGAGCGGAGGGTCGCGGCCCGCCGGCCGTTCGGGGTGTTTTGTTGAAATTTGGCCGGATCCCGCGGCTTTAACTATGTCGAAACGTGCGGGGTCTACCGTCACGACAGTTCCGATCGGACCTAGTTCGAGGGCCTTCGGACTGCTCGACGAAGGCAACCAGGTACAGGAGTTGATTGAGCCATGACCATGCTGACCCGTTTCGCCAAGGATGAGTCCGGCGCCACCGCGATCGAGTACGGCCTGATCGCCGCTCTCATCGCCGTCGTCGTGATCGTGGCGCTGCGTACGATCGGTACCAACCTGAACGCGACCTTCACGTCTGTCGGAAACGCCCTCAGCCGCTGAACGTCCGCATTCACGCCCCGGTCGCCGACCGGGGCCCGACGCGCCGGAAGTTCACCCGTCTCGGGTGCTCCGGCGCCTTTCGCGTTCGCACGGGAGCCGGACCATGCTGGAGATCACGCTGCTCGTCGTCTTCCCCGTGCTGATGGCCTATGCGGGCGCGAGCGACCTTCTCACGATGACCATCCCGAACCGGCTGTCGATCGCGCTGGTCGTCCTGTTCGGCCCGCTCGCGCTCTGGTGCGGGCTCGACGCGACCACCATCCTCGTCCATGTCGCCGCGGGCGCCGCCGTGCTCGCCGTCACGTTCGGCCTGTTCGCGGCCGGCTGGATCGGCGGCGGCGACGCGAAGCTCGCGGCCGCCACGGCGCTCTGGCTCGGCTTCGACACCCTGCCGGACTACCTCATGCTGGCCGCCATCGCGGGCGGGGCGCTGACGCTCGCGGTGCTCGCCCTGCGGCTCGCGCCGCTCCCGCTCTTCGCGGAGAGCTGGTCCTGGCTGTCGCGGCTCAAGGACCCGAAGAGCGGCGTGCCCTACGGCATCGCGCTCGCCGGCGCCGCGCTCGCGGTCTATCCGCACACCCGCATCTGGATGGACGCGCTCGCTCACTGAGCCCGGAGCGCCGCCCGCCCGACTAATCAAGTCGATCCGACGCGAAAACTACGATCCAAAATAATCGATTAACCATGTTTTGACCATTCGCGGTTGAGGATCATCCGGACAGTTTGTTCCGTCCGGACGTTCCGACCGATGAAACCAGCCCGACTGATCGTTCTCGCCGCGGCCGTCGGCGCCGCCGGCGTGGCGGCCCTGATCATCATGCAGCAGCAGCCGGCGCCCGCCCCGCAGGTGGTGACGGCCGCGCCCGTGCCGTCCCGCTCGGTCGACGTCCTCGTCGCGGCGGCCGACCTGCCCGTCGGCTCCGCCCTGAAGGCCGCCGACCTGCGCTGGATGGCCTGGCCGGCCGACCTCGTGCCGCAGGCCGCCACCACGCGCGCCGCGGCCCCGAACGCCACGGAGGAGCTGAAGGGCTCGCTCGTGCGCCAGTCCTTCATCGCCGGCGAGCCGATCCGCAAGGAGAAGCTGGTGCGGGCCGACGGGGCCGGCTTCATGTCGGCCGTGCTGCCGCCCGGCAAGCGCGCGATCGCGATCTCGATCGACACCCGCGGCGCCACCTCGGCAGGCGGCTTCATCCTCCCGAACGACCGCGTGGACGTGCTGCGGATCGCCCGCGACGACGACGCGGCCCGCGGCGGCGGCGACGCCCAGGTGGCGGAGACGATCCTGTTCAACATCCGGGTCCTCGCCATCGGCCAGGCCGTCCAGGAGCAGAACGGCCAGAAGGTCGTGACCGGCGACACGGCGACCCTCGAGCTGTCGCCCGCGCAATCGGAGACGGTGGCCCTGGCCCAGCGCACCGGCCAGCTCACGCTCGTGCTGCGCAGCCTCGCCGATGCCGGCCAGACCGCCCCCGAGGAGAGGCCCGACACGAGCCTCACCATCGTGCGGGCCGGCGTGGGCCAGACCCCGCGCCAGAAGACCTCCGCCGCGCAGCCCGCGCCACCGCCCCCCGTGGCTCGCTGACAGGCCCGAACGGATCCGCCCCATGACCACGCATTCGCGCCTTCCGGCGACGCTCCGGGCCCTGGCCCTCGCCTCGCTCCTCCTCGCTCCGTCGGCGGGGCTCGCGCCCCTGGCCGCCCAGGGCGCCGGGATCACCCAGTCCGGCTCCGGCGGGGACGGCGTGGCGGGCCGCCGCCTCGACCTCTCGGTCGGCCGCTCGGTCGTGGTCGAGCTCTCCCGGGACGCGAAGGAGATCTTCGTCGCGAACCCGGCCGTCGCGAACGCGGTGGTCCGCTCCACCCGCAAGCTCTTCCTCCTCGGCGTCGCGAACGGCACCACGTCGGTCTTCGTGATGGATGCCGAGGGCCGGCAGATCGCCTCGCTCGAGGTCAATGTCGGGCGCGACCTCTCGACGCTGAGGCAGACGCTCCGCGCCGTGATCCCGAACGGCCGCATCGACATCAAGCCGGCGGGCGATTCGATCCTGCTGACGGGCACGGTGACGTCCGCGGGCGACGCCCAGCAGGCGGTCGACATCGCCAAGGCCTTCGTCGGCCAGGCGGCCGGCCCGGCCGGCGGCAGCGGCGGCTTCTCGGGCGCGGTCATCAACGGCCTCACCATCGCCGGCCGCGACCAGGTGATGCTGCGGGTCAGCATCGTCGAGGTGGCCCGGTCCGTCGTGAAGCAGCTCGGCATCAACATCGGCGGCAACTGGAACATCCTCGACGCGGCCGGCGCCTTCATCAATCCCGGCTCCACCCTCGTCGGCGTCGGCACGGGCATCTCGGGGGCCCTGAACGGCGCGTCGGGCACGAGCATCCAGGGGCAGGCCCGGATCGGCAACAACTCGACCGTGGGCGGCACGCTCACGGCGCTCGAGCGGGCGGGCGTCTCCCGCGTGCTGGCCGAGCCGACGCTCGTCGCCGTGTCGGGCGAGACCGCGTCGTTCCTCGTGGGCGGCGAGATCCCGATCTCCATCGGCTGCGGCATCGCCG
>JAEUAC010000339.1 GCA_019695455.1 Methylorubrum extorquens
CGTGTCGAAGCCGAGAGCGTCGAGGCTCCAGCGCATGTGCGCCCGCAGGCCCGACCAGGGCCGCGACGCGACGAAGACGATCCGCCTCGCCTCGAAGAGGAGGTCGATCGCGGCGCCGAAGGCTCCCGAGGTCACGTCGGTCCTGACGGCCGCCAGCCCGAGGCGTCCCGCCTCGGCGGTCTCGGCGACCGCCCCGTCGAAGCCGGGCCGCAGGTCCCGCAGGGTGCGGCCGAGCGTGTCCGCGACGCTGCGCTGCCCCCGGACCGCGCGTTCGACCTGGGCCCGGAGATCCGGCAGGCCCGAATAGCCGAGCGCCTGGATCGTCCGGATCACGGTCGCGTCCGAGGTGCGGGCGCGCGCCGCGATGTCGAGCGACGTCCGGGTCAGGATCCAGCTCGGGTCGTCCGCCAGGATGTCCAGCACGCGCCTCGCGGCGGGCCCGAGCTTGAGCCGGACGCGACGCAGGCGACGCGCGATCCCGTCCGCTCCTCCCGGCGACGGTCCGGCGGTCACGGGGTCTCCGGCCGCGCGGTGCGCGCCCGCAGGAAGCGCACCAGCAGGCGGGGCTCCACCGGACCCGCGAACCAGGTCAGGGCGCGGCCGTCGTCGGTCGCGTCCGCCGGCGCCAGGATCGCGACCGGAACGCCCCGCCGCGCGAGGTCCATCGCCTCCGCGAGGCACGAGCCGTCCCGCAGGTCGAGATCGAGGATCGCCGCGTCCGGCGTGGCCGAACCCGCCCAGCCCCTCAGGTCCGCGCAGGTCGCGAACGGCCCGGCGACGGCGAAGCCCGCCGCGTCGAGTTCGGCGGCGATGTCGAGCGCGAGGATCGCCTGGGACTCCGCGAGGAGCACCAGCGGTCGCTCGGGCGCCTGGCCCGTCGGCTGCATGGTTCGACCTTGCGCCGGCCCGGCCCGGGAGGCTCCCGGCTCGCGCCGCGCGAAGCGGCGTGTCAATCACAGCGCACCTCGCGGGAGCGTTGTCGGATCTATACGATTTCCCAATGTCGACGGCAGGGGACTCGCAACCACGCCGTCAGATGAACGAGACCTGTCCCAGTCCTTTCGGGGCCCGTTAAGGGAGCGGCCGTCAAGCCGCATGCCACCGGAGGCATGAATGAAGTTCCTGATCGTCGAGGACGACGTCGAGACGGCCGATTACATCAAGGGCGGGCTGGGTCAGCTCGGCCATGTGGTGGATCACGCCGGCAGCGGCCGGGACGGTCTGCTGATGGCGACTGGCGAGAGCTACGCCGCCATGGTGGTGGATCGGATGCTGCCCGGGATCGACGGCCTGTCGCTCGTGCGGGCCGTCCGCGCGGCGGGCGTCGCGACGCCCGCCATCTTCCTCACGACGATGTCGGCGATCGGCGACCGGGTCGACGGGCTGGAGGCGGGCGGCGACGACTACCTCGTCAAGCCGTTCGCGTTCCAGGAGCTGCTGGCCCGGCTGAACGCGCTCGCCCGCCGGCCGCCGCTGGCCGCCGTGCAGACGACGCTCGTGGCGGGCGAGGTCGAGATGGACCTCGTCGCGCGGCGGGTCCTGCGCCGCGGCCGCGTGGTGGAGCTGCAGCCCAAGGAGTTCAAGCTGCTGGAATACCTGATGCGGAACTGCGGCCGCGTGGCGACGCGGACCATGCTGCTGGAGCAGGTCTGGGACTTCCACTTCGATCCGCGGACGAACGTGGTCGAGACCCATGTGTCCCGCCTGCGCTCCAAGCTGAACCGCGGGTTCGAGACCGACCTGATCCGCACGGTCCGTGGGTCCGGCTATGTCCTTGATCCGCAAGCCCGGTAGGTTCTGGAGGAACACCAGCGCGCAGGTCGCGCTGATCGCCTCCTGCCTCCTCGTCGCGATCCTGCTGGGTGCGGGCTACACGGCCGAACGCCGCCTCGTCGGATCCCTGACGGCCCAGGCGCAGAGCCGCGCCCAGGAGACGGCGGACGAGCTCGTCGACGAGTTCGTCCGCGAGGGCTACGACGGCCTGCGCGACTCGATCATGCCCCGCCTGCACGGGGGCGAACGCCGCCTGCGCTACGCGGTCGTCGGCCCGGACGGCGCCATCCTGGTGGGCGATCCCGACCTGTGTCGCTTCGTGCCGGCGTGCGACGCTCAGCCGGGCGAGCGCGCGGGCGCGGGGGCCGGAGCGATCCGGCCGGTCGTCGCGTCGCGCCGCATCGATCTCGGGGACCGGTCCGTGCTCGTCGTCGACGAGCTCGCCTTCGTGCGGGACATCGAGACCATCATCGGCCAGGCGTTCTGGTACGCGGTCGCGGCCGCCGTCCTGGCGGGGGCGGCGTCGGGCTACGTCCTGTCGCGCTACCTCCTCGCGCAGGTCGGCGCCATCAACCTCGCCGCCGAGGCGATCGTCTCCGGCGACCTGTCGCGGCGCATCCCGACCGGCGGCACCGGCGACGAGTTCGAGGAGATGCGCCGAACCCTGAACCGCATGCTGGAGCGGATCGCGGACCTCCTGCGCAACGTCCACCAGGTCTCGACCGACATCGCGCACGACCTGCGCACGCCGCTGTCCCGGCTGCGGCACAAGCTGGAGGCGGCGACGTCCGACGCCGTCAC
The DNA here is from genome assembly GCA_019695455.1 of Methylorubrum extorquens. Classification (GTDB taxonomy): domain Bacteria; phylum Pseudomonadota; class Alphaproteobacteria; order Rhizobiales; family Beijerinckiaceae; genus Enterovirga; species Enterovirga extorquens_A. The sequence continues at coordinate 2,575 of JAEUAC010000339.1, forward strand.
GCGCGAGACGCAGCAGGCGACGCTGGACGCCGCCGTGCACGATCTCGACGAGGTGCTCGAGACCTTCTCGGCCCTTCTGCGGATCGCGCAGATCGAATCGGGCGAGCGGCGTTCCGCGTTCCGCGCGCTGGACCTGTCGACGCTCCTCGCCGACATCACGGACACCTACGGGGCCGTCGCCGAGGAGGGCGGCCGGCGGTTCGAGAGCCGCGTCGCCCCGGGCCTGAGGATCGTCGGCGATCGCGAGCTCCTCGTGCAGATGCTGTGCAACGTGATCGAGAACGCCCTGGTCCACACGCCGCCCGGCTCCCTCGTCGAGCTCGCCGCGCATCGTATGGACGATGGCCTCTGCATCGTCGTGAGCGACGACGGCGAGGGCATCTCGCCGTCCGACCGGCCGCTCGTCTTCCGGCGCTTCTACCGCGGCGAGCGAAGCCGCTCGACGCCCGGGACGGGCCTCGGCCTCAGCCTCGTCGCGGCCATCGTCGAGCTGCACGGGGGAACGATCGCCCTGGCCGACGCGGGACCGGGGCTGCGCCTCACGATGGACCTTCCCGGCGAGGCGCCGGCGGAACCCGCCGCGACGGCGTCGCCCGCCGGCACCCGGTCGCGTCCCGACCCTCAGGAGAGGATCCAGGCGCCGGCCGAGTAGCAGAGCCAGAGCAGGAAGAGGCACCAGAGGCCGGAGGCGCCGAAGCCGAGAAGGATCGCCGCCCCGCCGATCCAGTGCCTTCGGGCCCGCGGCTCCGCGGGTTCGGCGTCGGGAGCCTGCGTGCGGATCGGACGGCGGAGCCGCATGCCGTGTCCTCCGCCCGGGCGAGGGTCCCCGGGATCGCGGCAGGAGGGACCCGTCCGGCCCGCGAGGCAAGCCGCCCGGGGCCGGATTGGGACGTTGTCATGTTGCCCCAATCTCGGCCCGGACCGGCTCCGGCGACGAGGACGAGAGGCGACGGGGCGGGTCGTGGCGCAGCGCCGACGGGTCGGCGTAGCAACCTCCAGATCCCACTACGGCCATTGTGCCATTCCGCCCAGAACTCTGCAGATCGGACCGGAACGCACCCGGACGATCGCGGTTCGGTGCTGTCGAGAGGCGAGGGGGCGACTGACGCCGATCGCCGATCCGATCGACAACCTTCCGGGGACGACCATGACACGACTGCTCGCCGTATTCTGCGCCGCCGCCTGCCTCACGGGCTCGGCCTTCATCGCCGTCGCGCCGGCCAACGCGCAGGACACGACCGTGGTGCGGACCGAGGGTCCGGGCGGCACGCGGACGGTGGTGAAGCGCCGGACCGGCTACGGCACGGTCCGCAAGGTCGTGCGCCGCAGCGCGGACGGCTGCCGGAGCCGCACCGTGAAGCGCACGAACGCCATGGGCGACACCGTGGTCCGGACGCGCTCGTCGTGCTGAGGGCGCGCGCCGCGACCGGCTGGACGCGCCTCGCCTTCGCGTTCGTCCACGTCGCCATCCTGGCGGCGGGCCTGGCCGGGCTCGCGACCTTCGCGGTGTCCATGTCCGAGGCCACGCCCGCGCCGCGCGACGTCCCGGTTCTCGCCCAGGTGGAGCCGGCCGCCGAGCCGGCCGCCGCGGCCGACGGCGCCGCGGAGCCGACCAACGCCCGGACCGTCCGGGTGGTCTATCCGGGCCTCGGCCGCTAGCGGCGCCCGCGCGACACGCGGCGGGAGGGGTGCCAGTCATCCGTCCCGCCGCCCGCCCATCCGAGCCGAAACGCTCCCAGCGGCCGGTCGGGCCCCTGTCGCCCCCTCGCGAGTGCCGCCTCCATGAAGATCGCAGCGGTTCGGACCGTCCATTCCGTCCGACCCACCGACAGCGGCCACACGATCGTCGTCGAGCTGATCGACGGAGCGGACGACCGCTGGACCGTCCTGATCCCGGCCGGCACGGTCGGCGACCTCGTGCCCATGCTGACCCGGGCGGCGGAGGAGGCCCGGGACCTGCGGCGCTCGCTCGGCCGCGACTGACCCGGCGCGTCCGCGCTAGGGATTGAGGCCCAGGCGGACCATCCTGCCGCTGCAATAGGAGACGGCGTCCGCCTTGCAGAGGAACCGCTTCTCCACCCCCTCCAGGGTCACGTCGTAGACCGCGTACCGGCGATCCGGTGCCGTGCGGGCGCGAATGTAGGGCTCGAAGCGATCCTCCCGCCCCGCGGCGGCGGCGGCTCTCGCCGCGCGAGCCATCTCGTCGGCCCGTCCCGGGTCCGGCCGGCCGAGGACGTGGACGCGGATGGCGGTCCAGATGCGGTCCATGGTCTCCGTCCGAAGCCCCGTCCTCGACGGGGCGTCCCGCCATTCGTCCACACATTGATGGCGCGTTCGTGTCCGGCCGGTCGCGGCGCGGCGCGGCCGTCCTCTCCGGCGGCGGGGCCTCTTGCCGGACGGCGCGAACGGGACATGATGGCGGCCGGGAGGAACGAGACGCCATGGTCGCCAAGAACACGATCTGCCTCTGGTACGACACGGAGGCCGAGGCCGCCGCCCGCTTCTATGCCGAGACGATCCCGGACAGCGCGATCGGGGCCGTCCACCGGGCGCCGGCCGACTACCCGTCGGGGAAGGCGGGCGACGTGCTCACCGTGGAGTTCGTGGTGGCCGGCATCCCGTGCATCGGCCTGAACGGCGGCCCGGCCTTCCGGCAGAGCGAGGCGTTCTCGTTCCAGATCGCGACGGACGACCAGGCCGAGACGGACCGCCTCTGGGACGCGATCGTCGGCCATGGCGGGCAGGAGAGCGCCTGCGGCTGGTGCAAGGATCGCTGGGGCGTGTCGTGGCAGATCACGCCGCGCGTACTGACCGCCGCGATGGCGGCGGGCGGCGACGAGGCGAAGCGCGCGTTCGCGGCCATGATGACGATGCGCCGGATCGACGTCGCCGCCATCGAGGTGGCCCGGCGCGGATAGACGCCGCGCGGGCGCGACGGAGGCGTCAGTAGGATTTCGGCAGGCCGAGGACCCGTTCGGCGAGGAAGGACAGGACGAGCTGCTCGGTGATGGGCGCGATCCGGGTCAGGATGGCCTCCCGGAACAGCCGCTCCACCTGGTACTCCCGGGCGTAGCCCATGCCGCCATGGGTCAGCACGGCCTGCGTGGCGGCGTCGAACGCCGCCCGGCCGGCCAGGAACTTCGCGGCGTTCGCCTCGGCGCCGCAGGACACGCCGGAATCGTAGAGCCAGCCGGCGCGCAGCACCATCCACCAGGCGCTCTCGAGATAGGCCCACTTCTCGGCCAGCGGATGCTGGATCCCCTGGTTCTGCCCGATGGGGCGCCCGAACACGACCCGGTCCTTCGCGTATTGCGTCGCGCGCCGGATCGCGTCCCGGCCGACGCCGATCGCCTCCGCCGCGACCAGGATGCGCTCGGGGTTGAGGCTGTCCAGGATGTACTTGAAGCCCTGACCCTCCTCGCCGATCCGGTCCTCCTCCGGCACGTGGAGATCGTCGATGAAGACCGCGTTCGAATCGACCGCGTTGCGGCCCATCTTGTGGATGCGGCGCACCTCCACCTTCCTGCGGTCGAGGTCGGTGTAGAACAGCGTCATGCCGTCCGTCGGGCGCTTGCAGTCCTTCTTGGGCGTGGTCCGCGTCAGGAGGAGGATCTTGTCCGCGACCTGTCCCGTCGAGGTCCACATCTTGCGGCCCTTGACGGTGTAGCCGCCGGCGGTGCGCGTCGCGAAGGTCTTGATCGACGTGGTGTCGAGCCCGGCATCGGGCTCCGTCACGCCGAAGCAGGCCTTCTGCTCGCCCCGGATGAGCGGCTTCAGCCAGCGCTCCTTCTGCTCGGCGGTGCCGTGGACCACAATGGAATGCGGGCCGAACATGTTGATGTGGATGGCGGAGGCGGCCGAATAGCCGCCGTTGCTGGACGTCGCGGCCTGCATCATCACGGCCGCCTCCGTGACGCCGAGCCCCGAGCCGCCGAGCTCCTCCGGCATCGTGATGCCGAGCCATCCGCCCTCGGCCATGGCCTGGTAGTACTCGACGGGGAACCGCGCCTTCTCCTCCGCCTCGGTCCAATAGGCGTCGTCGAAGGCCGCGCAGACCTTGCGCACGCCCTCGTCGATCGCGACGTGCTGGTCCGTGAGCTGGAAATCCATGCGAATGCCTCCAGGCCCGCCATCCGGCCGAGGGCCCCTCGCCAGAAGATGTGCTAGCGTACTATACGCTTCCTCGATCCCGGGCAATTCACAGGAGCGTGCCATGCCGACCGACATCCCCGCCTACGGCCTGCCGCCGCGCAACCGCCGCGTCCTCCTGGTCCGCCGCCCCGCCGGCGTGCCGCAGCCCGAGGATTTCGGGATCGACGAGGTCGCCGTGCCCGAGCCCGGTCCGGGCGAGATCCTGGTCCGCAACATCTATCTCTCGGTCGATCCGGCGCAGCGCGGCTGGGCGTCGGCCGAGGCGAACTACTCAGCCCCCGTCGCGCTCGGCGGTCCCATGCGGGCGCTCGCCGTGGGCGTCGTCGTCCGCTCGCGGGCGGAGGGCGTGAAGGAGGGCGCCTTCCTGTACGGCTGGTTCGGCTGGCAGGATTACGCGGTGGTCGCGCCGACCGCGATCGTCCAGCGGGCCGAGGCCGCGATCCCGCTCTCGGCCCATGCCGGGCTGCTCGGCATCAACGGGCTCACGGCCTATCTCGCGCTGACGGAGCTCGGCCGTCCGGTCGCCGGCGACACGGTGCTCGTCTCGACGGCGGGCGGCGCGGTCGGCAGCTATGTCGGGCAGATCGCGCGCAATCTCGGCTGCCGGGCGATCGGGCTCACGGGCGACGACGCCAAGGTGGCCGCCTGCGTGGAGCGCTACGGCTACGCGGGCGCCTACAACTACCGGACCGCCGACTGGGCGGCCGCGCTGGCCGACGACGCCCCGAAGGGCCTCGACGTCTATTTCGACAACGTCGGCGGCCCGATCCTCGACGCGGCGCTGCGGCGGATGGCGGTCGGCGGACGGGTCGTCCAGTGCGGGACTGCCTCCATCGCGAGCTGGGTTCCCGCCCCGACCGGCCCCCGCAGCGAGCGCGAGGTGCTCACCCGCCGCCTCGTGTGGAGCGGCTTCGTCGTCTTCGATCACGTCGCCCGGTTCGAGGCCGCGAACGCGGCGCTCGTCGGCTGGTACGGGGACGGCCGGCTCGTCTACGACGAGGACATCGCCGACGGCATCGAGCATGCGCCCGGCGCCATCAAGGCGCTCTACGCGGGCGAGAACCGCGGCAAGAAGCTCGTCTACGTCGGATAGGATCGCGGCCGGCTACTCGACCTGGATCCCGGCCTCGCGCACGAGCCGGGCCCAGGTCGCCGTCTCCCCGGCCACGTAGGCCTTGAAGGCGGCCGGGCCGGCCGGCGCCACCTCGACGCCGATCGCGGCGAACTTGGCCTTCACGTCGGGGAGGGCCAGCACGGCGTTCACCTCCGCGTTCAGCCTGTCCACGATGGCGGCGGGCGTTCCGGCCGGGGCGAACAGGCCGGTCCACGAGACGAGGTCGAAGCCCGGGACGGCGCTCGCGTCGATCGTCGGAAGGTCGGGCACGATGGTGCTCGGCGTCTTCGCCGTGACGGCGAGCGCCCGCAGCTGCCCGCCCCGGATGAAGGAGATCGCCGACGAGATGTCGACGAACATCATGGAGACGCGCCCCGCGATGACGTCCGTCAGGGCCGGCGGGTTGCTGCGGTAGGGCACCTTCTGGATCTCGAGGCCCAGCGCCTTGGCGAAGGTCTCGGCCATGACGATCGAGGTGGAGCTGCCGCCGGCGTAGCTCAGCGCGCCGGGCTTCTCCTTCGCGCGGGCGACGAGGTCGGCGAGGGTGCGCACCGGGAGGTCCGCGTTCGCCACGAGGACGTAGTTGAAGAGGCCCGTATGGGCGACGGGGACGAAATCGGCCCCGGGATCGTAATTCAGCTTCCGGTAGAGGGCGACGTTCGAGCCGTGGGTCGAGTTGGTGCCGAGGAGCAGCGTGTAGCCGTCCGGCTCGGCCTTCGCGACGCCGGTCGCGGCGACGGCCCCCGTCGCGCCGACCTTGTTCTCGACGACGATCGGCTGGCCGAGCCGGGGCGAGAGGAACTGGCCGACGATCCGGGCCGCCGTGTCGCTGCCGCTGCCCGCCGCGAACGGGACCACGATCGTCACCGGGCGGGTGGGATAGGCTTGGGCGAGGGCCGTGCCCGCGAGGGCCCACCAGCAGAGGCAGGCCGCGACGACGCTTCTCATGACGATCCTTCCCATCCCGCCCTCGTCGAGACCCGCCGGCCGCCCGGGATGGCGACGCCGGGCGGGTCCTCGTGCCCGGATGCGGCCGCACGGACCGATCCCGCGGCGCCCCGGCCCGCCGGGACGGCGCCGGCGCCGCGTGGTCTCCCGCCTGCCGTCACAGGCGACGCTCGATGTCGGACCAGGCGCTCGCGAGGCCGGGCCTGACGTCCGGCGCCGCGACCCCGATCAGGGCCTCGGCGCGCTCGCGCACGCTGAGCCCGCGGAGATCGGCGACGCCATGCTCCGTCACGACGAGGTCGATCGCGTGGCGCGGCAGCGAGACGATGCCGTCCGCCATGCGGGGGACGATGCGGGACCGGGGCTCGCGCCCGAACGAGGCCGGCAGCGCCACGATGCTGAGGCCGTGCCGGGACAGGCGGGCCGCCGCCGCGAAATCCGCCGCGCCGCCGACGCCGCTCACGGCCCGCCCTTCGGCGTGTTCGAGGTTCGCCTGTCCGAACAGGTCGACGCTCAGCGCCGAGTTCACGGCGACGAGGCGGTCGCAGGCCGCGAGGCGGCGGACGTCGTGCGTGACGTCGCAGGAGGCCACGGAGAAGCCCGTCCGGCCGGCGAGGTCGTCGTAGAGCGCGCGCGAGCCGACCCAGACGCAGCTCGTATGCGCGAAATCGGGATCGAGCGCGCCCGCGTCGGCGAGGCCGAGCGCGCCGTCGCTCAGCATGCCGGATTGGAGCCGGAGGCGCCGCCGGTCGCGCAGGAGGCCGAACAGGGCCTCCGGCACCTTGCCGAGCCCGGCCTGCAGCGCGGACCCGTCCTCCACGAAGGCGGCCACGCGCGCGGCGATGATCTCGGCCGACCGGCTCGGCGCGCCGACGGCGTAGGTGGGGAGCGCCGTCCCTCCCTCCGCCGCGAGGGCGAACCTCTCGAACGGCACGGTCGCGGCGCCGGGTATGACCGGCATCGCCGGGTTGAGGATCGCGAGGACGCGCGCGCTGCGGTCCATGGCGAGCGGCGTGAACTCGACCGCCGCCCCGAGGGAACAGAGCCCGTCGGCATCCGGCGGCGCCACCTGGACGACGCAGGTGTCGAACGTCGCCCGGTCCCGCAGATGCGCGACGAAGCCGGAGAAGGTCAGCGGCAGGTGGCGGAAGCATCCCTCGCGCTGCGCCGCGCCGTAGGCGGGCTGCATGAACAGGCCGCTGACGATCGCGTCCGGGGCGAGCCGGTCGAGCGGCAGCGCGTTGATGCCGGGGACGGCGGTCGAGACGATCGAGAGGCCGCGGGTCCGGTCGGGATCGTCCGCCCAGGCGTCGACGAGCGCTGTCGGCTCGCCGGCCGATCCAGGCACGTAGACGCGTTCGCCCGGGCGGATCGCCTCGGCGAGGGCGGCGATCGACACCGTCCGGGTCATGGCCCGCCCACCGGCCCGAGCGGACCGTGCCGCGGCGTCACGTCAGCCCCGTCGCGCATGCGAATCGTGGCGGGCCATCACGCGCTGCGCCTGCTTCAGGTGCGGCACGTCGAGCATCTTGCCGTCGAGGCCGACCGTGCCGACGTCTGGCTGCGCCGCGAAGGCCGCGAGGACCCGGCGGGCATGCTCGACCTCGGCGGCCGAGGGCGAGAAGGCGGCGTTGATGCCGGCCACCTGGTCCGGATGGATCGCGATCCGGCCCGTGAAGCCCTCGCTCGAGGCCGCCGCGCAATCGCGGGCGAGCCCCTCCGGGTCGCGGAAGTCGACGTAGAGCGTGTCGACCGGCTCAACGCCGGCCGCGCGGGCGCCGGCGAGGCAGAGCGAGCGCGCCATGCGGTAGGTGAAGGCGTAGCCGCCGGTCTCGTCGCGGTTGCCGGAGGCGCCCAGCGCCGTCGACAGGTCCTCCGCGCCCCAGGTCAGCCCGTAGAGGCGCGGCAGGACGTGGTGCCGGAACTCGCCGATCCCGAACGGGGCCTTCGCCGTCTCGGTCGCGACCGGCAGGATGCGGATCGAGCCGGCGGCCAGCCCCTCCCGGCTCTCCATCACGTCGAGATAGTGGCCCAGGCGGACGACGTCGGCCGGCCCGTCGATCTTCGGGATCATGACGCCGTCGAGACCCGGCCGGACGATGCCGGCGAGATCGGCGATCCCGCCCTCGTCGAGCGGGTTGATGCGGACCCAGAGCTGCGGCCCGCCCGGCGCGTGCGCCGTGCCGAGATAGGCGGCCACCATGTCGCGCGCGAGCGCCTTGCGGGCCGGCGCGACCGAATCCTCGAGGTCGAGGATCAGGGCGTCGGCGCCCGAGCCCTGGCCCTTGGCGAGCTTCTTGTCGCTGTCGCCGGGAACGAAGAGGAAGGAGCGGAGCGTCATGGCATCACCGAGGGTCGCTGGGCGCGTGCCGCCGGGAGGCCCGGGCCGGCCACGTCGCGAGCGTGCGGAGACGGTGAAGGCACGGTTCGCTCCCTGGTGGCCACGGGGTGCGGGACCCCGGCGCGTCGCCGTTCTGCGGGCGTCGCGGCCATATAATTCGCTTGCCGATGGTACGCTAGCTGTTTAATTTCCGGCCGTCCGCGCACGTGCCGTGCGCCCATGCCATGCCGGCTCGAACCGGCGATCCGCATCCCTCCGCGGGGTGCGCCGGGAGGATCGAATGAGTGTGCGGGCGGTCTCGCACGATCGACCGGCGGCGCGCGGCGGCCCGGCCGCGGCGCCGGACGCGTCCGACGAGGAGGCCCGCATCTTCGCCTGGGCCGAGGACGTCTGCGGCGGCCGGATCGAGCGCTCGGCCCAGACCTCCGGCGGCAACCGCGCGCGGTCCTGGGCGCTGGACCTGCGGCGGCCCGACGGCTCGCTCGCCGAGGTCTTCCTGCGCTACGGCCCGCCGCGTCCGCCGGGCGTCGAGCCCTACACGATCCATCGCGAGGCTCAGGTCTACCGGGCCATCCGCGAGGCCGGCATCCGGGCGCCCCGGATCATCGCCGCCCATCCCGAGATCCAGGCGATCCTGACCGACCGGGCGACCGGCATCGCCGAGTTCCGCCGGCTGAAGGACCCCGTCGCCGGCCAGGCCATCGTCGAGGAGGTCATGACGGACCTCGCGCGCCTCCACGCCCGGCCGACGGAGGGGATCCGGCTCGACGGCGGCGCCGACGGACCCCGGATCGCGGACCACATCCGGGCCGAGATCGCGATCTGGCGGGCCATGTACGAGGAGAGCGGCCGCCGCGACGGGCTGCTCGAACTCGCCTTCCGGTGGCTGCAGGAGGCGATGCCGGACCCGGATGGTCCCGTGGCGCTCGTCCACGGCGATGCCGGGCCGGGCAACTTCCTCTTCGAGGACGGGCGCCTCACGGCCCTCATCGACTGGGAGCTCGCCCATCTCGGCGATCCCATGGACGATCTCGCCTGGTTCTCCATGCGCTGCGTGATGGAGCCTGTGCCCGACTTCGCGGCGAGCCTCGCGGCCTACGAGGCGGCGGGCGGGGCGCCGATCGACCGGGGCCGGATCCTCTACCATCGGGTGCTGGTCTCGACCCGCGTGGTGGTGATCCGCCACCGCAACGTGACGGGCGAGCCCGCGCACGCGATCGTGTCGCGGGCCCTGAACCGGCGCCTGCTGGTGGAGGCCCTGGCGGAGGCGAGCGGCACGGCCGTGAGCGTGCCCGAGCCGATCGATCTGCCGCCGACGGAGCGGGCGGACCTGTTCGCGCGGGTGCTCGGCGACCTGCGCGACGTGATCGTGCCGCGCAGCCAGGACGGACAGGTCGTGGCGCGGGCCAAGAACGCCGCCAAGGTGCTGAAATACCTCGAGGCCTGCGACCGCTACGGCCCGGCCCTGGAGGCGGCGGAGCGCGCCGCGCTCGCTCGCGTGCTCCCGGGCGGCCCGGCCGAGCTCGGGCCGGGCCGGGCCGCGCTCGCGGACGCGATCGTGGCGGGCCGCGTCTCCTTCGCGACCGCGCTCGAGTTCTTCGCCGGGCAGGCCGCGCGCGACGCCCAGCTCGCCGCCGGCGCCTCCGGCGGCATCGCCGCCCGCCACTACCCCGCGCTCTGATCCCAGGATGCCGCCATGAGCACGATCTTCACGGCCCGCGACGACGACTTCCACTTCGCCGAGATGGGCGACCGGTGGTGGATGACGGAGACGAGCTGGTTCGCCTTCTGCAACCGCGAGGAGAAGCTCGGCGGCTGGCTCTACACGATGGCCCGCCCGAACATCGGCACGGTGGCGGGCGGCGCGTGGATCTGGGACGCGGACGCGCACCTGCCCTGGGAGGCCCTCTACAACGCGAACTACACGGCGCTCCGCCTGCCGCGGGACCAGGACCTGTCGGACATCCGGCTGCCGACGGGCGTGTCGATCAAGGCCGTCGAGCCGACGATGGGCTACGAGCTCGCCGTCGACGACGGCGAGGTCTGCCAGGTGCGGCTCCGCTTCCAGGGCATCATGGCGCCCCGGCCGCTCCGGAAGGGCGGCTCGCCCTTCGGCGGCGCCGCGCATTTCGACCAGTTCGGCCGGGTCACGGGCGAGGTGCGACTGGGCGACCGGACGGTCGCGATCGACTGCCTCGGCATGCGGGACCGGTCCTGGGGCCCGCGGCCCGAGCACCGCCCCAAGAAGAGCGCCTACGTCACGGGGATCGCGTCCGAGCGGGACGCGTTCCTGGCCGTCACCAAGTGGAACGGCGACGTCGAGGAGATCGCCTACGGCTTCATGATCCGCGACGGCGAGACGGCCGACCTCGTGTCGGGGCGGCGGCAGGTCGAGCGCGATCCCGTCGAGGGCTGGGTCACCCGCATCACGATCGAGGGCCGGGACGAGCGCGGGCGCACGCTGGAGGCGGTCGGCACGCGGCTCTCCGGCATCATCATCAACCGGCACAGCTTCATCGATTCCAACGGCCTCATGGCCTGGACGATCAACGGGCACGACGGCGACGGCGAGGACCAGGACATGTGGCCCGTCCACGACTGGGCCGCGTTCCGCCGGACGGCGCGCGCCGCCTCGGGCGCCCGGAAGGCCGCCTGACATGGTGCCGTCCCAGGACGAGGCCGCGCCCGCGGCGGCCGCGGGCCGCCCCCTGCCGCTCGAAGGCGTCACGATCGTCGACCTCAGCCAGATCTACAACGGCCCCTACGCGACCTTCCTGTGCGCCATGGCGGGCGCGACCGTCATCAAGATCGAGCCGCCGGGCGGCGAGTCGCTGCGCAGGCGGGGCGTGGTGGGCGGCGCGGCGCTGCCCTTCGCCATGCTGAACGGCTGCAAGCAGAGCCTGCAGCTCGACCTGAAGAGCGAGGAGGGCAAGACCATCCTCCGCGAGCTCGCGACGAAGGCCGACGTCCTGGTCGAGAACTTCGCGCCGGGCGTCATGGAGCGACTGTCGATCGGCTGCGACGCGCTGCAGCGCCTCAACCCGCGCCTCATCTACGCGCAGAGCTCCGGCTACGGCTCCTCGGGCCCGTACCGGGACTATCCGGCCATGGACCTGACCGTCCAGGCGATGGCCGGCGTCATGAGCATCACGGGCTTTCCCGACCGCCCGCCCGTCAAGGCGGGCCCGGCGCTCTGCGACTTCTTCGCGGGCACGCACCTCTACGGGGCGATCGTCACGGCGCTCTACGAGCGGGAGCGGACAGGTGTCGGGCGCCGCGTCGAGGTCGCCATGCTGGACGCCGTCTACGCGTCGCTCTCGTCGAGCCTCGGCCTCCATTTCGGAACGGGCGGGAACATGCCGCCCCGGACCGGCAACCGGCACGGCGGCCTCGCCGAGGCGCCCTACAACGTCTACCCCACCCGCGACGGCTACATCGCCGTGATCTGCGTCGGCGACGTCCACTGGCGCTCGCTGCTCGCCGCCATGGGACGGGACGACCTCGCCGGCGACCCGCGCTTCGCGACGCTCAAGGACCGGGTCGCGCATGTCGACGAGATCGACCGCGTCGTGTCCGCCTGGACCTCCGGCTTCGACAAGGAGGCGCTGTTCGGGCTGCTGCAGCGCCACCGCGTCCCGTGCGCCCCCGTGCGCGAGCTCGACGAGGTGGTGAACGACGTGCACCTGCACGAGCGCGGCTTCCTGCAGCACCAGGACCATCCCGAGCTCGGGCCCATCGTGGTCCAGCATTCGCCGCTCCGCTTCGTCGGCAGCGAGATGCGGCCGCTCGAACCGAGCCGGCCGCTCGGCGCCGACGCGGACGCCATTCTCGAGGAGCGGCTCGGCCGCGATCCGGCCGCCAGCGACGCCCTCCGCAAAGCCAAGGTGATCTGATGGCCGGCATCGTCGGGATCGACGTGGGCGGAACGTTCACGGACCTGTTCTTCTCGCGCGACGGCACCGAGGTCGACCGCGTGCTGAAGGTGCCCTCGACGCCCGACGATCCGTCCCGCGGCCTCGTGGACGCGCTCGCGGCGGCCGGGATCCGGCCCGGCGACGTCGACCTGATCCTCCACGGCACGACGATCGCGACGAACGCCGTCATCGAGCGGCGGGGCGCGCGCTGCGCCCTCGTCACGACGCGCGGCTTCCGGGACATCCTCGAGCTCGGCCGCCGCGACCGGCAGCGCATGTACGGGATGACGGGCGTCCAGAACCCGCTGATCCCCCGCGACCTCCGCTTCGAGGTGGAGGAGCGCCTGGACCAGGCGGGCCGGGTCGTCCGGCCCCTGGACGAGGACGGCCTGCGCGAGCTCGGCCGGACGCTCGCCGATCTCGACGTGGAGGCCGTGGTGGTCTCCTTCCTGCACGCCTACGCCAACCCGGCCCACGAGGACCGCGCCCGCGCGATCCTCCGGGAGAGCCATCCCGCCTGGGAGGTGGTCACGTCGTCGGACGTGGTGCGGGAATACTACGAGTTCGAGCGCACCTCGACGGCGGCCGTGCAGGGCTACCTGCAGCCGCTCGTCTCCCGGTACGCGGCCGGGCTCCGCGCCAAGCTCGAGGAGCGCGGCTTCGGGGCCCAGACGCTCGTGATGCAGTCGAACGGCGGCCTCGTGCCCCTCGAACAGCTCGGGGGGCGCGCCGCGAACATCGTCCGGTCCGGCCCGGCCGCGGGCGTCATGGCGGCCGCCAAGCTCGCCGCGGAGGCGGGCTTCCGCAACGTCATCACGGGCGACATGGGCGGCACTAGCTACGACGTCGCCGTCGTGGTCGGCGGCGTCCCGCGCGTCGCGGACACGACCGAGCTCGACTTCCGCGTGCCGCTCCGGCTGCCGATGATCGACGTGCACACGATCGGCGCCGGCGGGGGCTCGATCGCCTATCTCGACCGCGGCGGCATCCTGCAGGTCGGGCCGCGCTCGGCGGGCGCCGTGCCCGGTCCCGTCTGCTTCGGACGGGGCGGGACGGAGCCGACCGTGACGGACGTGAACGCCGTGCTCGCCCGCATCAACGCCGACAATCCGATCGGCCTCAAGCACCTCGCCTCGCTCGAGATCGACGCGGCCCGGCGCGCCATCGGCGAGCTCGGGCGGTCGATCGGCCTCGGGATCGAGGAGACCGCCGAGGCCATCCTGACCATCGTGAACCAGAGGATGGCCGGCCGCACGCGCCTCCTCTCCGTCGAGCAGGGGCACGACCCGCGCGACTTCGTGCTGGTCGCCTTCGGCGGCGCGGGGCCGCTTCACGGAGCGGCCATCATGCGCGAGGTCGGCATCCGCACGATGCTGATCCCGCCGCATCCCGGCGTGCTCTGCGCGCTCGGCTGCGCCATCGCGGACCTGCGCTACGACCTCTCCCGCACCGTCGAGCGGCGCGTGGACGACCTCGCGGAGGACGAGCTCCGCGCGATCCTGTCGGAGCAGCGGCGGGACGGCGAGACCCGGATCCGGCAGAGCGACGCGTTCGTGGCGGACGTGGTCGTCACCCACGCGGCCGAGATGTCCTATTCCGGGCAGATCCACACCCTGCGCGTCCCGATCGAGGCGGACTGGAGCCCCGACCGGCTGCGGGCCGCCTTCCACGACGTCTACCGGGGCGAGTACGGCAACACCCTCGGCGACCTCCCGGTCACGATCGTCAGCCTCAAGACCGCCGTGATGGGCCGGCGCCGCGTCGCGGAGGCCGGGCGGCCGCCCGAGGCCGAGCCCCGGCCCGCGACGGCCTCGGCCCGGCGTCCGGTCCATTTCGGGGGCTGGATCGAGACCCCGATCTACGACCGGGCCCTGCTTCGGCCCGGCCATGCGTTCGACGGGCCGGCGATCCTCGAACAGGCCGATACGACGACCGTCATCGAGCCCGGCATGACGGCCCGGGTCGACGCCTACGGCAACGTCCTCGTGGAGATGGCGGCATGACGTCCGGACAGACGGCCCCCATGAACCCCGTCACGCTCGCCGTGGTCCGGGGCGCGCTCGAGCAGATCGCGGACGAGATGGACCTCCATCTCATCCGCGCCGCGATCTCGCCCATCATCTCCGAGACGAACGACTGCGCCCACGGCCTCTACGACGCCGCGACGGGCGAGACGATCGCGCAGGGCGGGTACGGCCTGCCGCAATTCCTCGCCAACATGCAGGTCACGGTCCAGCGGATCATCGCGGTCGCGGACGCGGAGGGCGGGTTCCGGGACGGCGACATCTGGTTCGTCAACGACCCCTACATCAGCGGGACGCACCTCAACGACGTCGTGCTCGTCTCGCCGGTCTTCCTCGACGGCCGCCTCTTCGCGCTCTTCGCCAACACGGGCCACTGGATGGACATGGGCGGCTCGACGCCCGGCGGCTGGGCGCCCTCCGCGACGGAGATCCATCAGGAGGGCATCATCATCCCGCCCCTGAAGCTCTCCGATGCCGGGCGCTACAACGCCGCCCTCGTCCGGCTGATCACGGCCAACGTGCGCCTGCCGCAGCAGCTCGAGGGCGACCTCGCGGCGATGATCAACGTGTTCGCCGTCGGCCGGCGCGGGCTCGAGGCGCTGGTCGCGAAATACGGCGAGGAGACGCTGCGCGGCTGCATCCGCGAGATGCTCGACCGGTCGGAGACGCAGATGCGCTCCTACATCGCCGAGATCCCGGACGGCACCTACGCGGTCGAGGACTGGTTCGACAACGACGGCATCGAGGATCGGCCGCTGCCCGTGCGGCTCGCGATCACGGTGTCGGGCTCGGACCTCCACTTCGACTTCACGGGCACCGCGCCCACCGCGCGCGGCCCGATGAACATCTCGGACGGCACGACGCAGTCCATGTGCCTCGTCGCGCTCAAGCACATCTTCCCGGACGTGCCCGTGAACGGCGGCGCGTTCCGGCCGGCGCGGTTCACGATCCCGGAGCGCTCGATCCTGGCGGCCGCCTACCCGTCGGCCGTCGGCGGCACGACGGACGTCGTGCAGCGCGTCGTCGACGTCGTGTTCGCCGCCCTCGCGCAGGCCGTGCCCGCGATCGTCCCCGCCGCGCCCTTCGGGACGACGGGCGTCTCGACCGTGTCCGGCCGCCATCCCGCGACGGGGGCCTACTACGTCGCCGTCTATCCCTATCCGGGCGGCTACGGCGCGAGCCGCGAGACCGACGGGCTCGTGAACGGCACGCCGCCGGGCTCGATGGCGAAGTTCATGTCCGTCGAGATGTCGGAGCACCGCTATCCACTGCGCTTCGAGCATTACGCGATCCGCGACGGCTCGGGCGGCGCCGGATTGCACCGGGGCGGCTGC
>JAEUAC010000392.1 GCA_019695455.1 Methylorubrum extorquens
TAGGGCTTGCCGCGCCGCACGGGCGGCCCGTCCGGGCGGGGCGGCGAGATCATCAGGATGGCCGTGCGGCCGTCCGGGCGTTCCAGGCGCTCGTAGGCCCGCGTCGAGGCGTCGCCTCCCATGGGGATGCGGCGGGCGTCGCCCCAACCCGCCCGCATCGCGAGGTCGACCACGGCCTGCGCGCGCGCGAACCGCACCATCGAGTCGCCGCCGCCCGAGACCACGGCCCGCCGCCCGCCTTCGGGCGCGATGGCGAGGAGGATATCGAGCCGGTCGGGGCTGAGCGCGTCCGGGGCCCGTTCCGGCCATTCGACCAGCGTCACGGCCCCGGCCGTCACCTCGTCGAAGCCGAGCTCGACGAGTTCGTCGCCGCCGCCGATCCGGTAGAGGTCGGCGTGGACCACCGGCCCGTCAGGCGCCTCGTAGGTCTGGACGAGCGTGAAGGTCGGGCTCGGCACCTCGAGCTCCGGGTCGCCGAGGCGCTCGCGCAGGAAGGCCCGGGCGAGCGTCGTCTTGCCGGCGCCGATGGCCCCCGACAGGGCGGCCGTGTCGCCGGGTTCGAGGATCTCGGCCAGCGTGCGGGCGAGCGCCCGGGTCGCCGCCTCGTCGGGAAGGTCGACCAGGATGGGGCCGGGCGGCGTGGGGCGCGCCCCCGCCTCGCCGGCGCGGCTCGAGAACGGCACGCGGTCCTACTCCGCCGCGATGCGGCCCTGGGGCCGATCCTCGGCCGGGAAATGACAGGTCACGATCGTGCCTTGGCCCGGCACGGACAGGAGGTCAACGCGGCCGCCGTGCAGCTCGACGAAGGAGCGGACGATCGAGAGGCCGAGCCCGACGCCCCGGTGGGCGGTGCCGCGGCTGTGGCTCGTGAACCGCTCGAAGACGCGGGCCTGAACCTCGGGCGGGATGCCGCTGCCCTCGTCGGCGACCGTCACGACCACCTCGCGCTCCGTCCGGCGCGCCAGGACCCGGATGGTCTGGCCGGCGGACGAGAAGCCGGCCGCGTTCGAGAGCAGGTTGAACACGATCTGCCGAACGCGGGCCGTGTCGCCCACGAAGGTGCCGATCTCGCGCGGCACGTCGACGACGAGGTGCAGGCGATCCTCCGCCAGCCGGTCGCCGATCCCGGCCGCGGCCGCGTCGATGGCGGCCCGGATGTCGACCGGCTCCCGCGACAGCTCGACCGTGTCGGCGTCGATCGAGGCGAGGTCCAGGATGTCGTTGATGATGGCGAGGAGCGCGCCCGAGCATTGCAGGATGTGCCCGGCATAGTCGCGCTGGCGCTCGTTCAGCTCGCCGATCGTCTCGGCGCCGATCAGCTCCGCGAATCCGATGATGTTCGTGAGCGGCGTGCGGAGCTCGTAGGAGACGTGGTGCACGAACTCGTCGCGCAGCCGGGCCGCCTTCTCGAGCGCGTCGTTCCGGTCCGTGAGCGCCCGCTCGACGTTCACGGAGGCCGTCACGTCCTTGAACGTGAGGAGCGTCAGGCCGCCGGGCATCGGCTCGGCCGCGCAGTCCAGGATGGTGCCGTCCAGGCGCTCCATCCGGGCCTGGACGGTCTCGCGGCTGGTCGAGAACCCGGCCACCGCGCCCCGCAGGTCCGTCCAGAGCGGCGAGGTCGGCGCGAGCGGCCGCCCGAGCCCGAGCACGGCCTCCACGTGCGGCTCGCCGTCGAGCGCCGCCTCGTCCATGCGCCAGATCTCGCGGAAGGCGCGGTTGTGCAGCCGGAGCCGGCCGTCGGCCCCGAAGAGGGCGACCCCCTCCGAGAGCGTGTTCAGCGTCTCGGCCTGGGTCTTGATGAGCGCGTTGTAGCGCGATTCCAGGTGGATGCGGTCCGACACGTCGTCGAACAGGTAGGTGAGGCCGCCCTGCGGGTTCGGGTTCGCGACGACGCGCAGCGTGCGCCGGTCCGGCAGGTACCACCACGTCTCGCGCGGCTCGACGGACCGGTAGGCCTCGAGGATGCCGGCCTTCCAGCTGCGGAAATCGGCCTGTTCGGGGAGGCGTCGCGCCGTGCGCAGCCGATCCAGGATCTCGCCGTCGCTCGGCCCGCTCGCCAGGAAGGCGGCGTCGAGGTCCCAGAGGCGCCGGTAGGCGGCGTTGTGGAAGACGAGGCGCTCGGTCGCGTCGAACATGGCGACGGCGGTGGGGAACTGGTCCAGCGTGCGGACATGCGCCTGCATCTGGCGCTGCAGGTCCAGGCGGAGCGATTCGAGCTCCGACACGTCGCGCGCGATGCCGCCGGATCCGCCCGGCAGGGGCGCCTCCGTGATGTCGAGCACGCGCCGGGCACCGGACACGATGGCGGCCACGCGGGACCGGAAGGTCGCGCCGCCGAGCCGCTGGCGCGACGCCTCCTCGCGGTCGCTGCGCTCGAGCAGCTCGAGCGAGCGCGCGGCCGCGTCCGTGCCGTCCGCCGCCTCGACCGCCTTCGCGTAGGCCCGGTTGGCGAAGCGGAGCCGGCCGTCGCGGCCCCGCAGCCAGGCCGGCTCGTCGATCGCGTCGAGCAGGCCGCGCAGCGCGTCCGCCATGTCGCGGGCCTCGGTCGTCTCGGCTTCCGCCCGCAGCAGGTCGGACCGGTAGCCGGTCACGTCGCGCAGGCGCAGGAGGGCCCGCCCGCCGACCGCCCGGCCCTCGGCCTCGACGAAGTCGCCGCCGGCGGAGCGCAGCACGAGCCGGAAGCCCTCGCCCGTGGCGCGGAGCCGGTCCGTCCCCGATTCGATGCGGGCGGCGTCGCCCGGCAGGAGCCAGCTTCCGAAGGCCAGGAGCCGGCCGCCGGCCGCCCCGCCCGCGAGCGTCGCGGGATCGCCCTCGATGGCCGCCTCGCCGTCGTGGCCGGACCAGACCACGATGACCTGGGGCTCGGCCCCGAGCAGCAGCTCGGCCCGGTCGCCCGCCATCCGCAGGCCGGCGTTCTCGGCGGCGAGGCGGCGCTCGCGCTCCGTCCAGATGCGGCGCTCGCGGATGTGCTGGATCGCGAGGACGGCCGAGAAGATGACGAGGCCCGTCAGCGTCGCGAAGCCGACGGCCGAGCGGGGATCGAACCAGAAGAAGGACGGGAAGAGCTCGGCCGTCGCGAAGCCGGGCGCCGCGATCGCGGGCGTGCCGACGGCGATCGAGCCCGCCACGATCCCGGACGTGCCCGCGACCGATCGCGGCCGGCGCCGGGACGCCGATTTGGGACGCCTCACGGTCACCCGCGCGTCAGGCCCGCATCGAAGGGGCGCGACGGGCCGCACGGGGCGGCCCTCAGCAGTGTCGGCGTCCTTCGGGGGCTCATTCTCGATTGCCTGGGCGTGGCGCCGCGGGTCGCAGCGACACGAATCAGCGCAGTCTAGAGTCCCGGGGAGTCCGGCCGAAGCGCTCGGCCGGGCTTTTCGCGCCACGCCCGCCACATGTGCGGCGAGCGTGGCAGGGCAGCAACAGAGGCCCCGATTCGTTCTCGTCAGTAGCGGTAATGGTCGGGCTTGAACGGCCCGGTCTCCGATACGCCGATGTAGCTCGCCTGGTCAGGGCGAAGCTGCGTGAGCTTCGCGCCGATCTTCTCCAGATGGAGGAAGGCGACCTTCTCGTCGAGATGCTTCGGGAGCGTGTAGACCTTCTTCTCGTATTTGCCGGGATTGGTGAAGAGTTCGATCTGCGCGAGCGTCTGGTTGGTGAACGAGGCGGACATGACGAAGGAGGGGTGCCCCATCGCGTTGCCGAGATTCACCAGCCGCCCTTCCGACAGCAGGATCATGCGGTGGCCGTCGGGGAACGTGATCTCGTCCACCTGCGGCTTGATGTTGTCCCACTTCATGTTCTTCAGGCTGGCGACCTGGATCTCGTTGTCGAAGTGGCCGATGTTGCAGACGATCGCCCGGTCCTTCATGGCCCGCATGTGGTCGATCGTGATCACGTCCTTGTTGCCCGTGGCGGTCACGAAGATGTCGGCGCGCGGTGCCGCGTCCTCCATGGTGACGACCTCGAAGCCCTCCATGGCGGCCTGGAGCGCGCAGATCGGGTCGACCTCGGACACGAGCACGCGGCAGCCGGCCTGGCGGAGCGAGGCGGCGGAACCCTTGCCGACGTCGCCGAAGCCCGCGACCATGGCGACCTTGCCGGCCATCATGACGTCCGTGACGCGGCGGATGCCGTCGACGAGCGACTCGCGGCAGCCGTAGAGGTTGTCGAACTTCGACTTCGTCACGGCGTCGTTCACGTTGATGGCCGGGAAGAGGAGCTTGCCCTCCTTCTCCATCACGTAGAGCCGGTGCACGCCCGTCGTGGTCTCCTAGGAGACGCCCTTGATCGCCTTCGCGAGCTCTGCGAACCAGCCCTTCGGCTTCTCGCCGAGCGTCTTCTTCAGGAGCGCGAAGAAGATCTCCTCCTCCTCCGTCTCGGGCTTGTCGAGGAAGGCCGTGTCGCCGTTCTCGGCCCGCAGCCCGAGATGGACGAACATGGTGGCGTCGCCGCCGTCGTCGAGGATCATGTTCGGCATGCCGCCGTCGTGCCACTCGAACAGCTTGCGCGTGTAGTCCCAGTAATCCTTGAGCGACTCGCCCTTGATGGCGAAGACCGGGATGCCGGCCGCTGCGATCGCGGCCGCGGCGTGGTCCTGGGTCGAGTAGATGTTGCACGACACCCAGCGGATGTCGGCGCCGAGCGCCGCCAGCGTCTCGATGAGCACGCCCGTCTGGATGGTCATGTGCAGGGAGCCGGCGATGCGGGCGCCCTTCAGGGGCTGAGACGCGCCGTATTCCTCGCGGACGGCCATCAGGCCCGGCATTTCCGTCTCGGCGATCGAGAGCTCCTTCCGGCCCCAGGCCGCGAGGCCGATATCGGCGACGATGTAGTCGCCCTTGCTGTCGGCCGTCCTCGATACCTGCGCCATGGTCCCGTCGCCTCGTGTCCGTCTGGAGAGGCGGAGGATCTAGCAGGCCGGCGCGCCCAAGGCAATCAAGACATAAAGATGTCTTTATGTGCCGCGCGTCACTGGGTGTAGCGGGTCAGCGCGAAGGTCGAGAAGATCGTCTGGAACGCCTGGGCGATCATGGTCGAGCTCGCGACCTGGTAGAGCCCGGGCGAGGCGCAGGCCTTGAGCTGCGGCGCGACGTCGTCGGCGCGGGTCCCGGGCCCGCCGATCTGGCTCGGCTGGCCGAGGGTGAGGTTGTAGCCCCAGTCCCAGGTGAGCGGCACGTAGGCGGTGTGGATGACGCCGACCGAGACGCCCGCGTCCTTGAGCGCCTTGCACTGCGCGGGATCGAAGGGCGCGACCTGCGCCCGCAGCGGCGGGTTCTTGGTCCAGGTGCGGTTCGGGTCCTGCACGCCGTCGGTGGCGATGATGACGAGCTTCTTCGGCTGGGAGCGGCTGCTGCCGTCGCCGGCCGGGCCGATCGTCTGGGTGAAGAGCGGCATGATCTCGTTGAAATGGGTCGCGGCCGTGAACTCGCTCGCCGCGTTGGTCGTCTGCGGCAGGTTGCCCTTCGTCAGCGTCATGTTGCTGGAATAGGTGGCCGTCTGGATGAGCGCGTCGCTGAAGCTGTAGATGCCGACGCGGTTGAAGGTGGTCGTCTTCGGCTGCTGGCCGAGCCAGTCGAGGAACTCGGCGATGCCCGCGTTCACGACCTGCGTGCGCAGCGGGATGCCCTGCGACACCGCCCATTGGTAGGCGTCCATGGACGTGCCCTTCACGGGCGCCCCGTCGTGGCAGGCGAAGGCGCAGCCGAGCGCCGATTGCAGGCGCGCGATGGCGGCCGCATCCGCCCCGATGGCCATGGAGCCGGAGACGTCGACGAGGAGCGACACGTCGACGAACGGCGTGAGGCTGGTCGCGGCGGTCGCCGTGATCCCGAGTTCGGAGGTCCGCGAGGGCAGGAAGGCGGCGAAGACGTTGGGGCTGACGCCCTTGGCCGTCACGGTGGCCGAGATCAGCATGCCCGCATGCGTCACGTCCAGGGTGGGATCGGCCGTCGAGATCCCCGGCCGGACGATGCCCTTGTAGGCCTCGATCCCCACGGCCGCCCCGGCCGGAAGAGCCGTCGCGTCGCTCTCGCCCGCCTCGATCCGCCGCTTGGCCTCGTTGGCGGCCGCGAGCGCGGCGGAATCGGCCGCGAGCGCCATGACGCTGCGGGCGGAGGCGGCGCGCGAATAGTCGAGCGCGGCGCCGACCGCGCCGAGAAGCGGGATGGCGGCCAGCGCGAACAGGATGGCGATGCCGCCGTCGGCGGAGGCGGCGAAGCCGGCGGCCCGACGTCGGAGGCCGGGGCGAGAAGGTGTCATCGCGACCTTTCCGGACGCGGCCTGTCCGCGGGGCATGCCTTTCGCATCGCCTGCCGGTATACCGACCGGGCGCTAACGAGAGCTTAGTTCGCGGACGTGATTCGGCGGCGCCGGGGCAAGAGGTCGCGAGACGATGCGGGACGGACGATCCGACCAGTGAGCAAGAGGACCGACGCCCCCGATCCCGACGGGTCGGGTCAGGCCGAAGCCGGCCCGAGGACCGGCAAGGAAGGCTTCGTGATCACGCGCGAACGCCTCCTGTCCGGCGAGCACCTGGCGGCGCTCCGGGCGCGGGCCACGCCCGACGCGCCGATCCGGTCGGACGAGGAGCTCGAGACCTCGCTCGACGAGACGCTGGCGGGCGTCGCGCCGGGCTCGGACGTCTGGGTCTTCGGCTACGGCTCGCTCATGTGGAACCCCGCCTTCCGCTTCGCGGAGCGGCGGCTCGGCATCGTGCGCGGATGGCATCGCCGGTTCTGCCTCTGGCTCCAGCGCGGCCGCGGCTCGCCCGACTGCCCGGGCCTGATGCTGGCGCTCGACCGGGGCGGCGTGTGCCGGGGCATCGCCTTCCGCATCGAGGCCGCGTTCGTCCGCGAGGAGCTGCTGCTCGTGTGGCGGCGCGAGATGCTGTCGGGCGCCTACCTGGCCCGCTGGGTCGACGTCGCGTCCGACGAGGGGAGCGTGCGGGCCGTCACCTTCGTGGCGAACCAGGCGCATGCCCGCTACTCGGGCAAGCTGACGGAGGCCGCCACCGCCGAGCGCATCTGCGCCGCGGCGGGCGAACTCGGCAGCTGCCTCGACTATTTCGAGCGCACGGTCCGCATCCTGCGCACCCTGCAGGTCGACGACCGGGCGCTGCGGCGGATCGAGGTCGCCATCGCCCGGACGCCCCGGGAGACGAGTCAGTCGGGTTGATCGGGTGAATGGCCGTCCTGCGGGACGCGGATCCAGTGCTCCTGAGCCTTAGAGACAGCGCGGACATGATCACCCGAGCGAGATCGCGAACCGCTCCTTCCTGACCCCGAGCGCCCCGGTCCGGAGATAGAAGCGGATGGCATCCCTGTTCCAGGCCTGCGTCTGCCATTCCAGGCGATCGACGCCCTCAGCCCGAGCAAGCCTCATCGACCCATCGAAAAGCTGCCGGCCGATGCCTCGCCCGCGCATTCCCGCCGTGATGAACAAGCAGTCGAGATGACCATACGGGCGTCCTCGCCAGAGCGAGAAGTCGAACGTGACCGCCGCGTAGCCGACGAGCACGTCATTCCGCTCCGCCACGAGCAGGTGCGTGGGTGGGCTGTCCGCCGACAGGATCGCCTCGAGGCCATCGAGGGACAAGAGGGCCACCTCGCGCTCGAATGAGGCATGTGCCCGAACCAGCTCGAAGACGGCCGTCGCGTCGGACGCCGCCGCTTTGCGAATCCGAGCACTCAAGCCCTGGCCTCGACCCGCGCCAAGTCGAAGCCCTCGTCGAGCCAGCCGGTGATGCCGCCGGCCATGATCTTGACGGGCCGCCCGAGTTCCGCGAGCCGGAGCGCGCCTTTCGCGGCGCCGTTGCAATGTGGGCCGGCGCAATAGGTCACGAACACCGTACCCTCCGGCCAATGTTCGAGCTTGGAGCGCACGATCTTGCCGTTCGGGAGGTTGATCGCGCCAGGAACATGACCCGCGGCGAACAGGGCGGGGCCACGGACGTCGAGCAGAACGAAGTCCGCTCCGCGCGCCAGGGACTCATGCACGTCCCAGCAGTCGGTCTCGAACGCGAACTCGGCGGCGAAGCGTTCGCGAGCGAGTTCGCTCGGTGCGGGCGGGACGGCGGTGACGGCGGTGGGCATGGTGATCCTCGTCTCTCGACGGGATCATGTCGCGCTCGCGGCGTTCGGCTTGCAATTGGCAGAAACGACATCCATCGTGAGAATCGTGCCAAACACGACCGGACCTCTCGTCGTCGCGCTCCTCTACGATGGCCTGTGCACCTTCGAGTTCGGGATCGTGGCCGAAGTGTTCGGCCTGCCCAGGCCCGAGATGGGCGAAGCCTGGTATCGCTTCGCGAGTTGCGCGATCGAGGGAGGCCCGTTGCGCGCGCATGGGGGCTTCACCCTGACGCCGGACAAGGGCATCGAGTGGATCGACCACGCCGACATCGTCGTGGTGCCCGGCTGGAAGGGGAGCGAAGAGCCGGTCCCCGAGGATCTCTGCCGCCGCCTGCGCGCCGCCCACGAGCGCGGATCGCGGCTCGTGTCCATCTGCTCGGGCGCGTTCGTCCTCGCCGCCACCGGGCTCCTCGACGGCGGGACGGCGACGACCCACTGGCGCTACGCCGCGGCTCTCCGCGAGCGCCACCCCGACATCGCCGTCGACCATGCGTCGCTCTACCAGTCTCATGGGCGCGTCTTCACCTCTGCCGGGAGTGCGGCAGGGCTCGACCTGCTCATCGAGATCGTGCGTCAGGATTTCGGACCGGAAGCTGCGAACTCGGTGGCGCGGCGTCTCGTGATGCCGGCGCATCGCACGGGCGGCCAAGCACAGTTCCTGGAGCGGCCGGTGCCGGTACGACGGACCACCGACGTGGCCCCCTTGCTCGACCGGATACGCGCAGACCTTCGCGCGCCGTGGCCGCTGAAGCGCATGGCCGGGGAATGTCGCATGAGCCTGCGCACGTTCGTCAGGCGCTTCACGGAAGCGACGGGGTCGCCGCCGGGAGACTGGCTCGCGGCCGAGCGGATCGAGGAGGCCAAGCGCCTGCTCGCTGCAGGCCATCTCGGCGTGGACGAGATCGCGGTCGCCGTCGGGCTGGGCGGGGCCGACACCCTGCGGCACCACTTCCGCAAGCGGATCGGCATCAGCCCCGGCGAGTTCCGGGCCCGCTTCGCCGTCCCGAAACGGCACGGGCCGGGAGGCCGGTTTCGTCCTGTCGCGAGCATCCCGCCTCCCTGTCCGGCCGACCTGATTGGGTCGTCGGCGGAGCGTCGACGGGAGTCAGACGGATCGGTTCGCGACCCTGAGGCCTGATCCGGCGTCGCGCCGCGCCGGAACCGCGATCCAGCCGTCCCGGATCGTGGGATCGGGCGGCAGGGCGAGGCGGCCGGTCGCGACCGCCTCGGCCGCGAGGCTGCACAGGATGGCGTCCAGGGCGTCCGGCCTCTGGATGGCGAGGGCCGCGTGGGCGGGCTGCAGGGCGATGGCCTCGCCGATCGCCGCGACGATCTCGCGCCGGGCCGCCACGCCGCCGGCGCCGCCATAGCCCTCGTGAGGCAGGCCCCAATGGCGGAGGAGGGCGGCCGGGAACGCCTCCGCCAGGAGGCCGGGGCCCTCCGGCGACCACGGCCAGCACGGCCGGCCCGACCGGGCGATCAGGGCCAGGCAGGCGGCCGCGAAGGGGGCGCCGCCGCGCGGCGTCCACCAGAGGGTGGAGCGCGTGTTGACGCCCCGCGCCTGCCAGACCCGCTCGCAGGGGCGGAGCGGCTTCGCGCTCGCGAGCGGCGCGATGCCGGCCGCGAGGGCGATCAGGGCGGGTCCGGTCGGGAAGGGGCGGTCCGGACCGGCCGGGAGCGCCGCGACGGCGGCCAGCAGCGCCTCGCGGCCGCCCGGCGGCCAGTGCCGCTCCGGGACGGCGAAGGGCGCGTCGACGGCGGCGACGTCGTAGTCGGCGGCGGCCAGGAGGGCGGCGAGCCTGTCGAACGGCGTCCCGTCGCCCGCAAGCGCCTGGACGGGTTCGAGGGACAGCAGGCGAAGCCGGTCGGGACGCTGCTCGGCCCGCGCGATCCAGACGGTCGGGTTCGCGCAGCGCGGTCGCCAGGGTGCCGCGCCGCCGGAGAAGTCGATGCCGAGGAGCGTGCCGCCCACCGGCGTCACTCCTCCTCGCCGAACCTGTTCTCCACGAGGGCCCGGATGGCGGCGAGGCTGTCGGCGGCGTCGTCGCCGCGGGCCGTGACCGTGATGGTGGTGCCCTTCGCGGCCCCGAGCGTGAGGAGGCCCATGATCGAGCGGCCGCCGACGGTCTCGCCGCAGCGCGTCACCGTCACGTCGGCCTCGAACCGGTCCACGGTGCCGACGAACTTGGCGGAGGCGCGCGCGTGCAGGCCCTTCTTGTTGACGATCAGGAGCTCGCAGGCGAGCGCGCCCTCGGGAGCGGGGGCGGGCGGGCACTCGTCGGGGAAGAGGCCCACGCTACTTGCCGGCCAGGACGCGCGAGGCGACGTTGATGTACTTGCGGCCCGCCTCCTGGGCCTGGAGGACCGCGTCCTTCAGGACCTCCTCGTCCCGCACGGAGGCGAGCTTGATGAGCATGGGCAGGTTGATGCCCGCCACGACCTCGACCGACCCGCCGTTCATGCAGGAGAGCGCCAGGTTCGACGGCGTACCGCCGAACATGTCGGTGAGAACCACGACGCCCGATCCGGAGTTCACACGCCGGACGGCCGCCATGATGTCCTCGCGGCACAGCTCCATGTCGTCCTCGGGGCCGATCGTGATCGTCTCGATCTGCTTCTGAGGGCCGACGACGTGTTCAAGCGCGGCCCTGAACTCGGTCGCGAGCTGCCCGTGGGTCACGAGCACCATTCCGATCATGTGCAACGACACTCGTCACCCCAGCGGGCGGAGGCGCCTAGTTTTGTGCAGTGCGAAGGCAAGTGCAAGAGCAACGCGGCGATTTGCTCATCCAACGATCATAAAGGTGTCATCGAGCGATCTCAATCGCCACCGTGTCACGCTGCAGGCTAAGGGCCGGTTAACCACGATCCGAGACAGCGCGAGCCCGGCGGCCCGGTAGGGCTCGGCTGCCTCGTCCGGGAGGCGCGGCGCCGCCGGATCGAGCTCCACGCAGAGGTGGAGGATCGCCGCGGGCTCGAAGGGCCGCTCGACGAGCCCCGCCCCGCGCAGCTCGATCAGGCCCGGGATCGCCGCGTGCGGCCGCGCGAGAAGGCGCCCGCCGACGGCCTCCAGCGTCACGCGGTCGTCGCCGACGAGCGCGGCGAAACGTCCCTCCGCCGCGGCGCCCGCGATCAGCTCCTCGGCGAGGCTCGACTTGCCGGCTCCGGAGGCGCCGAGGATGAGGATCCCGTGCTCCCCGACCACGATCGCGGTGCCGTGGACGGCGGGGGCGGCGGTCACGTCCGTCCGGCGGCGAGCGGCAGGCGGACCACGAAGCGCGCGCCGCGCCCGCCCTCCGGGGTCGCGAGCGCCAGGATCGTGCCCCGGTGCGCCTCGACGATCTGGCGGGAGATGGAGAGGCCGAGGCCCGAATTCTGGCCGAAGCCGTGGTCGGGGCGGTCGGTGTAGAACCGCTCGAACACCCGCTCGACGGCATGGGCCGGGATGCCCGGCCCCTGGTCCTCCACCGTGATGACCGTCTCGCCCCGGCCCCGGCCGACCCGGGCCCGGATGATGGAGGCGGGCGGCGCGAAGGAGCGGGCGTTGTCGAAGAGGTTCGCGAAGACCTGCCCGAGGCGGGAATCCTGGCCGAGCACGACGAAGGCGGATTCGGGCCCGGCCTCGATCTCCACCTCCACGACCGGCTCGTGCGGGCGCCGGCGCTCGTTCGCGACCTGGGCGAGGGTCTCCACCAGCCGCCGCATGTCGATCGGCTCCGCCTCGGAGCGGGCGAGCTCGGCGTCGAGCCGGGACGCGTCCGAGATGTCGCTGATCAGCCGGTCGAGCCGCTGCACGTCGTGCGCCACGATCGCCATCAGGCGCTCGCGCGAGGCGTCGGTCCTGGCGAGCGGCAGGGTCTCGACGGCGCTGCGGAGCGAGGTCAGGGGGTTCTTCAACTCGTGGGCCACGTCGGCCGCGAAGGACTGGATCGCGTCGATCCGCTCGTAGAGCGCGCGCGTCATGTCGCGCAGGGCGCCCGACAGATGCCCGATCTCGTCCGAGCGGTCGGTGAAGTCCGGGATCTCCTGGCGCGACCGCGAGCCGTGGCGCACCCGCTCGGCCGCCTCCGCGAGCCGCCGGACCGGACCCGCGATGGCGCCCGCCAGCAGCAGCGACAGCACGATCATCACGGCGGCCGCGACCAGGAACACCTGCAGGAGGG
>JAEUAC010000460.1 GCA_019695455.1 Methylorubrum extorquens
CTACGCGCCGCCCCAGGCGCTGCTCGAGATCGAGCAGACGGCGAATATCGGGGGCGGCACGATCTGGCCGCTCGCGACGCTCGTCGAGGTCACGGGCATCGCCCGCGAGCAGGGCTGGGCCACCCACATGGACGGGGCGCGGCTCATGAACGCCTGCGTGGCGTCCGGGATCGCGCCGGCCGCCATGGGCGCCGGGTTCGACAGCGTCTGGCTCGATTTCACCAAGGGGCTGGGGGCGCCGCTCGGGGCCGTGCTGGCGGGCTCGGAGGCGTTCATCGGCCAGGCATGGCGCTGGAAGCAGCGGCTCGGCGGCTCTCTCCGCCAAGCGGGCCTCTGCGCGGCCGCCTGCCTCCACGCGCTGGACCACAACGTCGACCGGCTGGCCGAGGACCACGCCAACGCGCGCGCCCTCGCGGCCGGCCTCGCCGCGATGCCGGGCGTCGCAGTCGAGGCGCCCGAGACGAACCTCGTCTATTTCGACCCGACGGGGGCCGGGCTCGCGCCCGCCGCCCTGCAGGCCGCGCTCGGCCGCGAGGGCATCGCCGTCAGCGCGCTCGGCGGCCGGCTGCGCGCCTGCACGCATCTCGACGTCTCGGCCGCCATGGTCGACGACGCCCTGGCGGCGATCCGCGGGGCGCTCGCGCGGGCGTGAGGCGGGCCCGCGATCAGAACAGGCAGACGAGCGCCACGCCGAGCACCATGAGGGCGCCGCCCAGGATGCGCCACAGGCCCGCCGCGTGGACCTCGAAGCCGAGCCAGCCGAAATGGTCGAGCACGAGCGAGGTCACGAGCCCGGTCGTGACCGTGATGCCCGTGAAGGCCGCCGCCCCGACGACCGGGGCCACGAACACCACCGAC
Organism: Methylorubrum extorquens; assembly: GCA_019695455.1. GTDB lineage: Bacteria > Pseudomonadota > Alphaproteobacteria > Rhizobiales > Beijerinckiaceae > Enterovirga > Enterovirga extorquens_A. Next base: position 859 of record JAEUAC010000460.1, read on the forward strand.
AGGACGTAGATCCCGCCGAGCACGCCGCCCGTCCAGGCCCACCAGGGCACGGCGGCGAAGCGCTCGGCGCCCGGCCAGGCGATGCCGACGAACGGGATGGCGGCGGCATAGGTCAGCGTGCCCGTGACGGCGACCACGAAGAGGGCGACGATCGGCTGGCCCGTGGCCTTCGTGAGCGTGACGTTGGCGCCCGACTGGACCGTGTTCAGGATGCCGGCGAGGATCGCGAAGGCGGTGAGGAGAGCGGTCATCCTCCGTCCTCGCCGAGGCGCGACTCCCCCGCAAGGGTCGGCTTTGTACTCAGCGCACCAGCTGGACGTTGCCGGGCCCGACGCCGGCCGGGACCGGGATCGGCGTCGCGCCGTAGGCGGCGTTGATGACGAGATCGGCCGAGCCCTTCACGTCGATCTCCTTCGCCACCACGACCGTCCAGGGCGACTGGTCGGCCACGCGGTTGTTGGTGCCGGAGACCTCCAGGGTGGCGTTCGGCAGGTAGATCGTGCCGAGGAGCTTCTGGGCGTTCCGGGTGGAGATGGCGAGCGTGCCCGTGAAGCTCCGGTCCGTGATGATGACGAAGCCGGCATAGGGGCCTGTCTTGCGGCCCTCCAGGGACAGGGTCGTCGATCCGGCGAACTGGACGGCGGATTGCCCCTTCAGGACCACCACCACGTCCGTGCCCACGATCGCCGTGCTGCCGAGCAGGCTGAGCGAGCCGCCGACGAAGTAGTGTTCGCCCGGGTTGAGCTTCAGCGTCCCCGATCCGACGAGCGAGATGCTGCCGCAATGGACGCCGGGATTGAGCGTGACGGTCCCGCCGAGGAGGTTCAACGCCACGTCCGAGCAGCCGTTCGGGACGTTGATCGGCAGCGTCGTGAAGGGATCGGCGATCGGCGGCGAATCCGTCACGGGCGCGGGCGAGATCGAGCCCGTCGCGCCGGCGACGGTGCGCACGGCGCCCGCCCGGACGGACGCGGCGCCGGACGCGACGAGGTCGCTGTCGCTATGGACGAGGCAGTCGGAGGCCGTGATGGACGCCGAATCGGCGAGCGTCAGGACGTCGGCCATCGCCATCCTGAGGGCGAGCACGCACAGCGGCTTGCGGGCCGTGGAGGCGGCGACGGCCGTCGCGGAGATGCGGAAGCCGCCGGGCGGCAGGAGGCTGCCGAACATCGAGGGTCGCCGGGCGTCCTGCGTGACCGTGACGGCGCCGGACGCGGCCTCCGTGGTGGCCGTGCTCGCGACCGTCCAGCGCGGGCGGAGCGGCGCCGCGAGACCGTCGGCCATGAGCCGCGTGCGCTCCGCCGTCGCGGTCGACTGGTCGACCATGAACTCGCGCGCGCCGTTCATGGCGGCGGAATCGACGTAGGTCTGCAGCTTGGTGCGCGAGCTCGCCACCTCGGCGATCTCGATGCCGCCCGCGACCGCCACGGCGAGCACCGGCAGGCCGATCGCCGCGAGCGTGATGACGCCGCCGCGCCGGTCGAGGCGGAATCGGCGCCAGGTCCGGCTCCGGAGGAACCGGACGGTGCGGGCGGAGAAGGTGGGAGCCAGGCGCGGCATCGTCCCGCCGTCCTAGCGGGCCCCGCCATACCGACCGGTTAATTCAACACTTTGTTTGCAGGTCCGTGCAGGTCGCGCCGGATGTCCTCCAGCCGACGGTAAATCGTTTACCGCCGCGATCGGTCAGAAAGTCTGAACCACGCTCAGGAACCGCTCGGCAAGTCTCGCGATCGCAAGGGTGGCGTCGCCCGCAGGCGTGTAGTGCGGCGCGACGCGGGAGTGTTGAGCGATGGGACCGATCATCGAGGCGAGCGCCGACGAGTACTTCGTCGCCTCGAAGGCCGACTTCATGCACCGGGCGCAGGCCGAAGGCTGGTCCTTCTGGCGCGGCATGGTGGTCGGCTTCCTGTCCGGCTTTCCCCTCGCCTGGATCGCGACGCACGGCGAATTGCTGCCGGGCATCCTGTGATGGCGTCCGGCCCGACCGATCCGCCCCCGCCGGCGGCGGCCGCGACCGGCCGCAGGCGCTCGGCCGGCGAGGCCGAACTGGCCGCCATCGATCCCGATCGCGGACCGACGCTCAGGGGACGGCTCCTCGCGCCGGTCGCGGCCGCCGCGGTCACGGTCGCCGTCTACGGCCTCCTCGCGACGTCGCTCGCGACCGCGCTCCTGACGCGCCGCGACGCCGGGGCGGCCTGACGGACCCGCTCTAGGCCGCCGCCGGAAGGCCCAGCGCGGCCCGCGCCTCGGCCGGCGACGCCGCCCGGCCGCCGTGCCGCCCGATCAGGTCCACGGCCACCCGCACGAGTTCGGCGTTGCTCGCCGCCAGCCGGTCCTTCGCGACCCGCACGTTGTCCTCGAGCCCGGTCCGGACGGCGGAGGCGCCGCGCGCGAGCGCCCAGTCCATCACGCGCGCCTGGTTCGCGCCGATCCCGGCCGCCGTCCACGTCGCCTTCGGCAGGATGCGCCGGGTCTCGGCGAGCAGGATGTCGAGCAGGTGCTCCTCGGCCGGCATCGCGTTCTTCACGCCCATCACGAACTGGACGTGCGGCGTCTCCTTCATCAGCCCCGCATCCACGAGCCGGCGGGCGGCATGGATGTGCGACAGGTCGAAGATCTCGATCTCGGGCAGCACGCCGTTGTCGCGCATCTTGGTGGCGAGGTCCTCGACGAGGCTCGTCGCGTTCTCGTAGACGATGGTCGGGAAGTTGACCGATCCCGTCGAGAGCGAGGCCATGTCGGGCCTCAGCGAGAGCGAGGAGCCGCGCGCCGCCTGGTCGCGCCCCCGGCCGCCGGTCGAGAACTGCACGATCATGTCGGGGCAGTGCCTGCGCACCCCCTCCTGCACGGCCGCGAAGCGCTCCGGATCGGACGAGGGCGACTCGTCGTCGTTGCGGACATGGATGTGGACCAGCGTCGCGCCGGCCTCGAAGGCCTCGTGCGTGGATTCGACCTGCTCGGCCGGCAGGGTCGGCACCGCCGGGTTGTCCTTCTTGCGCGGCACGGAGCCGGTGATCGCGACGGCGACGACGACGGGGTTCATGCGGCACTCCGGCGGGATGCGGCCGCGGCCGTCATCCGGGTGGTCTCGGTCGGGGGATGTCAGACGGCGAAGAAGACGGTCTCGTCCTCGCCCTGGAGGCGGAGGGTGAACGTGTAGACCGCGTCGGCCCCGCGGGTCGTCCGGGGCGCGACCAGCGTCCGCCGGCGATCGGACGGGACGAGCGACAGGATCGGGTCCGCCTCGTTGCCGGGCTCGCCCTCGAAGTAGATCCGGGTGGACAGCCGCTTCAGGAGCCCGCGCGCGAACACGCCGAGGCTCACGTGCGGCGCCTGCATGGCGCCGTCGGGACCGGGCACCGGCCCGGGCTTCACGGTCGTGAAGGCGAAGAAGCCGTTGGAATCGACCTCCGTCCGGCCGAAGCCCCGGAAGGCGGCGTTGCGGCCGGGTTCCTCGGCGGCGGCGCCCGGGTAGCGCCCCTCCCCGTCCGCGCCCCAGATCTCCAGCATGGCGTCGACGATCGGCTCGCCGTCGCCGTCGAGCACGTAGCCCTCGATGCGGATCCGCTCGCCCGGCGCGTCCGGCGTGGCGATGTCCGCCTCGAACAGGACGGGCGTGTCGTAGGCGGCGGGCGTCAGCACGTAGGCGAAGAAGGGCCCGACCGTCTGGGAGGGCGTGAGGCCGTCCGGCCGGGGGTCAGTCATCGTGCGGCTCCTCCGTCGGGGTCGCGTCGCGCCCGCGCAGCACGATGTCGAAGACGTAGCCGAGCGCCCATTCGGGCGCCGTCGTGTCCATGTCGAAGCGCGAGACCAGCCGGTCGCGCGCGCGCGGATCCGGGATCGAGTTGAAGATCGGGTCGTAGGCGAAGAGCGGGTCGCCCGGAAAGTACATCTGCGTCACGAGCCGCGTCAGGAAGGACGGCCCGAACAGCGAGAAGTGGATGTGGGCGGGCCGCCACGCGTTCGGGTGGTTGCGCCAGGGATAGGCGCCGGGCTTCACGGTCGTGAACCGGTAGCGCCCCTCCGCATCCGTCACCACGCGGCCGGCGCCGGAGAAGTTCGGATCGAGCGGGGCGGGATGCTGGTCGCGGACGTGGATGTAGCGCCCCGCGGCGTTCGCCTGCCAGACCTCGACCAGCGTGTGCGGCACGGGACGGCCGTCCTCGTCCAGCACGCGGCCCGTCACGATGATGCGCTCGCCGAGCGGCTCGCCCGCGTGCTGTCGCGTGAGGTCGTCGTCGCCCGGCCGCACGGTCTCGTGGCCGTAGACCGGCCCCGTCAGCTCCGACAGCGTGTGCGGGATGATGATCAGCGGCTGCGAGGGCGCGCGCCTGCGGGTGGACGCGTAGTCGGGAGCCAGCGAGGGCGGGTGCGCCGCGAGGCTCGCGTCGTCGTATCGAACCGCCATGTCGTCCTCCCGGCCTGTGCCGCAGAATTACGCCGCCGACGCGCCCTGCGCCAGCCTGAATGAGGCGCGCCGATCGGGCTGAGAGAGCCGGGAGCCGCGGCCCGAACCGCCGACCCGCGGCCGCGCGGGGCGTCCCTAGCAGGCGCCCTGGTCGTTGGAGGGCGCGGAGGGCTTGGTCGGATCGAGGCCCTGCGCCACCGCGGGGTGCTGGGCCGCCGAACCGGAGGTCGGACCCGACGGCGTGGTGCCGATGTAGGAGCCTCCCGTGCAGCCGCTCAAGCCGCTCGAACCCATGCCGCCGGGCGCCGTGCCCGACGCCGCGCCCTGCG
>JAEUAC010000112.1 GCA_019695455.1 Methylorubrum extorquens
TGCTCGTCTGGCCCGTGCGGGTCCAGGGCGAGACGAGCGGCGCCGAGGTCGCGGCCGCCATCGCCGGGTTCGGCGCGCTGCCCGTCGGCGGCCCCGTGCCGCGGCCCGACGTGGTGATCGTCGCGCGCGGGGGCGGGTCGATCGAGGACCTCTGGGGCTTCAACGACGAGGCCGTCGTGCGGGCCGCCGTCGCGAGCCCGATCCCCGTGATCTCGGCCGTCGGCCACGAGACCGACTGGACGCTCCTCGACCACGCGGCCGACCTGCGGGCGCCCACGCCGACGGGCGCGGCCGAGATGGCCGTGCCGGTGCGCGCCGAGCTCCTCGCCCAGACGGGCGGGCTCGCCCGGCGCCTCGGGGAGGCCGAACGCCGGACGCTCGACCTCCGCCGCGCGGAGCTGCGCTCGGCGGCCCGCGCGCTGCCGTCGCCGGAGGCCCTGCTCGCCGCGCACCGGCAGCGCCTGGACCTCGCCGCCGGGCGGCTGGCACCCGGGCTCCTGGCCAATGCGCGCGACCACGAGCGCAGGCTCCGCCTCGCGTCCGACCGGCTCGCCACGCAGCGGCCGGACCTGACGCTCGCCCGCTACCGGGAGCGCCTGCGGGCCTGGGGCGATCGGCTCTCGGGCCGGTCCGCGCTGCTCGTGCCCGAGCCGCGGGATCGCCTCGCCGCCGTCTCGGCACGGCTCGGCGTCGCCCGCGCGACCGTGCTGCGGGAGGAGATGAACAGGCTGGAGCGCTGTCGCGAGCGCGTGCGCGTGCTGGCCGAACGGGCCCGCCGCGCGGTGGTCGTCGGGATCGACCGGGACCGTCGCGCCGTCACGGCGCAGGGAAGTCTGCTCGCGAGCCTCGGCTACAGGGCCGTCCTGGAGCGCGGCTACGCGCTGGTGCGCGGCCCGGGCGGACGTCCGGTGGCGCGCGCGGCGGACCTCGTGCCGGGCGAGGTGCTGGCGCTGGAATTCGCGGACGGCGTGCGCAGCGCCGTCGCGGAGGGCGTGAAGCCGCGGCGCAGGAGCGAGCCCCTTGCTCAGGCCACACTCTTCGATATCTGAAGGCCGGCCCGTTCCGAACGCGGCGGGGTCGGAATGGCCATGAACACCTACGAAGGCGGCGAGGCGGTCCTCGAATACCGCGACAGCAACATCCGGGTCGTCCGGCCGGGCCGCTTCGTCCGCTGCGCCGTCACGGGCGAGGCCATCCCGCTCGACGAGCTCAAGTACTGGAGCGTGGACCACCAGGAGGCCTACGCCTCCCCGGCCGCCGTCCTCACGCGCCTGGGCCAGCCGCAGCCTCGCCCGGCCGGGTGACCAGCGCCCGCGCGAGAAGCGCCGTCGCGGCTCCCGGATCGTCGAACAGCAGCCGGACGGGCAGGGCGACCGGCCGGAACCGGCCGGCCGCGATGCGCACGCGATCCTTCTCGGTCGTCACGGGCAGGAGCCCGTCCCGCTCCGCCCGGCGCTCCAGGCTCGCGATCTCCCCGGCCGAGAAGGCGTGGTGATCGGGAAAGGCGCGCGCCGCGACGATCTCCGCGCCGACCGCCCGGAGCGTGTCGAAGAACTTGCCCGGCCGGCCGATCCCCGCGAAGGCCAGCACCCGCCGCCCGACGAGCGTCGCCGCGACCTCGGGATCCGGCACGAGCCGCGCCGTCAGGTGCGGCCGGCCCGGCGGCATCGCCCGCAGGATCGCGCCCGCTTCCGGCCCGTCGCCGACCAGGATGGCCGCATCCACGAGCGGCCATTGCGCCGCGAGCGGCGCCCGCAGCGGCCCGGCGGGGAGGGGCAGGCCGTTGCCGAGGCCGACGCCCGAATCGAAGACCGCCAGCCCCAGGTCTTTCGAAAGGGAGGGGTTCTGCAGGCCGTCGTCCATGACGACGACGTCGGCGCCCGCCGCGATGGCGAGCGCGGCCCCCGCCGGGCGGTCGCGCGAGACGACGGTCGGGGCGTGCCGGGCCAGCAGCAGCGCCTCGTCGCCCACGGCCGGGTAGGCGTGGAGGGCCGGATCCACCAGGACCGGCCCGGCGAGCCGTCCGCCATGCCCGCGCGTCAGGAAGGCCGGACGGCGGCCGAGCCCGCGCAGGATCGTCGCGACCGCGACGGCGGTGGGCGTCTTGCCGGCGCCTCCGACCGTGACGTTGCCGACGCAGATCACGGGGACCGGGACGGCGAGGCCCGGCGGTCCGAGCCGCCGGGCCGCGATCGCGCCGTAGAGGAGGGCGGCCGGCGCGAGCAGGGTCGAGGCCGCGCCGGGCGGCCGCCACCAGAAGCCCGGCGCCCTCACCAGAGCGCGTCGGCCGCGCCCGTCGGGGGCGGCAGGAACGGCGCCAGCGCCGCGATCGTGCGCTCCCGCGCTCCCCCGAGCAGGCGCACGGTCTCCGCCGCCGTGCGGCCCATGTCGCGGAGCAGGGCCGCATCCGCCAGGAGGTCGCGCACGGCGCCCGTCAGCATGGGGCCGTCGTCGAGCTGGATCGCGCCGCCGCGCCGGTCCAGCGCCTCGTAGACGGGGACGAAGTTGAAGACGTGCGGGCCGTGCAGCACGGCCGCGCCGAGCCGGGCGGGCTCGAACGGGTTCTGTCCGCCATGGGGGACGAGCGATCCGCCCATGAAGACCAGCGGCGCGAGGCGGAAGAAGAGGCCGAGCTCTCCGATCGTGTCGACGATGTAGAGGTCGTTCGCCTCGTCCGGCCCTGCGCCGTCCGACCGTTTCACGGCGTCGAGGCCGCGCGCCCGGGCCGCCGCCACGTAGGCGTCGGCCGTGTCGGGATGGCGGGGCGCGACGACCGTGAGGAGGTTCGTGCGCTCGGCGACCACGGCCGCGTGGGCGGCGCAGACGGCGTCCTCCTCGCCGGGATGCGTGCTCGCGGCCATCCAGAGCTCGCGGCCCGCGATGCGCCCTGCCAGCTGCTCGACCAGGGCGGGATCGGCGGGGGGCGGCGGCAGGTCGTATTTCAGGTTGCCGGCCGGCGCCGTCACGGCGGCGCCGAGCGCGGAGAACCGGTGCGCGTCCGCATCGCTCTGCGGGATGCAGAGGGCGAGGCGCCCGAGCAGGGCCCGGGCGATCTCCGGCCGTCGGGCCCAGCGCTCGGCCGAGCGCGGCGACAGGCGCGCGTTCACGAGGACGAGCGGGATGCCGCGGGCGTGCAGCGCCAGGATGGCGTTCGGCCAGATCTCGGATTCCGCGAACAGCGCGAGCCGCGGCCGCCAATGATCGAGGAAGCGGTGCATGAAGCGCGGCACGTCGAGCGGCAGGTACTGGTGTCGCGCGCCCGACGGCAGGCGCTTCGCCAGGATCTCGGCGGAGCTGCGCGTGCCGGAGGTCACGAGCACCTTCAGGCCGCGGGCGACGAGCGCCTCGATCAGCGGCAGGAGCGCGAGCGATTCGCCGAGCGAGGCGCCGTGCGCCCAGACGAGTTCGCCCGGCGGCCGCCGGCGCACGGCGGCGCCGTAGCGTTCCGACAGGCGCCGTACGTCCTCCTTGCCGCGCCCGACCCGATATTGGAGCCAGAGCGGCGCGAGCGGGGACAGCAGCGTCGTCGCCGCGCCGTAGACCCGGAGCAGCGGCGGCAGCGGCGTGCTCATGCGGGGTGGGCCGCGTCCCGGGCCGCGATCAGGGACAGGCCGGGATCGGACAGGCCGACGAGCGCGCAGGCTTGGGCGTTGACGCGGTCGAGCTCGCGCTCGATCGCGCGCCGCGCGGCCTCCACCTCGTCCGGTCCGGCCTCGCGCCCGACGGTCACGGGCGTGCCCGCCACGATGGCGCCCCGGCCGAAGGGCAGGCCGAGGCTCGCCCGGTCCCAGCTCGCGAAGGTGAGGCGGCGGCTCGTCGCGACCGCGACCGGCACGATCGGCCGGCCCGACATCCGGCCGAGCGTGACGATCCCCTCGCCGCAGCGGCGGGCGATCTTGGGCACGTCGGCCGTCAGGAACATGTTCTCGCCCCCGTCGATCGCCTTCAGCATGTCCCGGAGCGCCTGCGCGCCGCCCTTCAGCCGCTGGTCCCGCCCCCGCGCGCCGGAGCCGCGGATGGCCCGGATGCCGAGATGGTGCAGGGCGACCGCGTTCAGCTCCCCGTCCCGCGACTTGGAGACGAGGCTCGCCGCGCGGTCCTGCGGGCGGCGGAGATAGGGCGCCATGAAGTGCTGCCCGTGCCACATCGCGCCGATGAAGGGCTGCAGCGGCTCGAGGGTGCCGTAGATGTCGGCCGGCTCGGTGACGAAGACGTTCGTCCGCTGCACGAGGCGCAGGTAGCGCGCGAGCAGCAGGCCCGCGTTGCGCTGGACGAACGGCGAGCGCCCGAGCCGCTGTAACGGCTTCATGCGGAGATCAGGCGCCGGTCGGGTCGAGGAGGCGGTGCAGGTGGACGATGAAGTAGCGCATGTGCGCGTTGTCGACGCTGCCCTGCGCGCGTCCCTTCCAGGCCGCGTGCGCGGAGGCGTAGTCGGGGAAGATGCCCACGATGTCGAGCTTCGACAGGTCGCGGAACTCGCTCCCGTCCAGCCGTTCGAGTTCGCCGCCGAAGACGAGGTGAAGCAGTTGCTTGCCGCCGCTCATGGTCCCGCTTCCAAGATGCGCCGGCGATCCGGCCGGCCCGGTGTCAGCCCGTGATGGCGGCGATCAGCCGGGGATGCAATCGGCGCGAGGCCGCGACCAGCTCGCCATGCACGGGCTCCTCCTCGTTGTAGCGCGGAGCCTGGCCCGTCGTCGTCGACAGGATGCCGCCCGCCTCTCGCAGGACGAGGTCCGCCGCGGCGATGTCCCAGTCGCGCGCGTCCGACGAGACGAGGCCGCCGTCGATCGACCCGTCCGCGACCCGGACGATGCGCAGCGCCAGCGACGGGATGCGGGGCGGCCGCCGGATGCCGGGTGCGCGGCGGGCGAGCTGGTCCAGGAAGGGCACGGGACCGGCGATGCTGGCGCCGTCCAGCGAATCGCGTTCGGAGACCGCGATGGACGCGCCGTTCCGCCGTGCGCCGCCGCCGCGCAGCGCCTCGAAGAGGGTGTCGTGCGCCGGCGCGTGGACGATGCCGAGGACCGGCTCCTCCCGGTGCAGCAGCCCGATCGCGACCGACCAGTCGTGGCTGCCGGACAGGTACGCCCGCGTGCCGTCGATGGGATCCACGATCCAGACGAACTCGCGCCCGAGCCGGCGATGGTCGTCCGCCGTCTCCTCCGACAGCCACGCCGCCTCCGGCATGACCTGGCTGAGACGGATCTTGAGGAAGGTGTCGACGGCGACGTCGGCCTCGGTGACGGGCGAACCGCCGGACTTGTTCCAGATGCGGGCCGTCGTCGATTCGCCCGAGCGGAAGAACCGCATCGCGAGAAGGCCAGCCTCCTCCGCGATGTCGCGGACGACCGGCATGAATGCGCTGACGCGCTGATCGAGGTCGGTCATGCCGGGACGGAGCTGTATGGCCTCGCCCCCCGGCCCACAAGCGCCGTGCGGGACCGGTGCAAGGTTTTGTTCGGCATCCGGCCCGAATCGCCAATGCCAACAGGAATTTAACCTTGGGTTTTAAGCGGCCGGACGGTGCGGCGGCCCCATAAGGAGCGCGTCAGGACGGCCCGCCAGAGGCTGCCGGCGACGAGGCATCGGACATGGTGGCGACGAGGGACGTCGCCGGGCCACGGGGCGCGCGAGCGCTCCGGCCCGGTCGCGCGCGGACGACCTGCGAGGGCGCCGGCATCGGGATCGTGGACGGGCGGAGCGCGTCCGACGGGCGGCCGCACGGCGCGGTGTTCGACCTCTCGGGGCCGGACCTGCGGATCGTCGTGGTCGACGCGGGGCACCGTGCGCTGATCGCGTTCGGTCCGTTCCCGGAGGAGGACGTGATCGCGACCTGGCGCTCGCTCAGCCGCGCCGCCGGCCTCGCGCCGATGATGAAGTCGCACGAGGCGACGGAGGAGTTCGGGCGGTCGCTGGGCGGCCTGCGGGTCGGGACCTGCTCGGCGCGGCGCCGCCGGCCGGTCTCGGGTCGGAGGCGGCCGCGCTTCCTGGCGCGCCGCAAGGGATCGCGTCTCCCGCCGCGTCCGCTCGTCCACCGCGAGCGGGAGCTCGCAGGGGGGCGGGCCGACTAGGACCCGCCGGTCCGGCGCGCGGTCGTCGACCTCAGAGGGCGCCCTTCGGCACGGCCATGGAGCCGGACAGGCCGGGCCCGCCGAGGAGGCCACCGCCCCCGCCGCCCTCGCGGGCCTGCTTCTCCATCCGGGTCTGCTGGGCCGCGACGTTGCAGGCCTTGCTGCGGATGGCGACCGCGCGGGTGTGGTCGGTCTTGATGCCCTGCGAGAAGCTGTCCGGGATCTGGCACCAGTCCTTGTTCGTGTCGATGAACTTGACCAGCGTCTGGCCGTTCGAGACGAGCTGGCCGAAGCTCGCGCAGGCGGTCTTCGCGTCGATCTGCTTGCCCTTGCCGGCCGCGGCCTGGATCTTGTCCGCGATGGACTTGCGCTGGGCGAGCAGGGGCGTGATCTCTCCGCAGGACGCCGATTGCGCATGGACCGGAGCGGCCGCGCTCACGATCGCCGCGACCACCGCCGCCGGGAGGGCGAAAGCCATGAACCTCATCGAATCTGCCCCCTCGTGCGGCCTGCCGGGCCGTCATGCGCCACTGTTCGTTGGTCGCGCGTGTCGCCGGTCCGGTCACCGGCGGCGCGTCGACGAGCACGCTTCGCTCGCCCCTGACCACAGGATTGTGGCGGCTTTGGTACACCGCCGCGGAGGCTGACGACATGGCCGCCTACGACTTCAAGGCGCATCGCCTGTTCATGGAGGCGGATCTGCGTCCCGGGGAGCCCCTCGCCCTCGACCGCGCGGCCGCGAACTACCTCCTGAACGTGCTCCGGCTGGGGGCGGGCGATTCGGTCCTCGTGTTCAACGGCCGCGACGGCGAGTGGCGCGCGACGCTCGAACCCGACGGGCGCAAGTCCGCCGGCCTCCGCCCCGCCGAGCAGGTGCGGGCGCAGACGCGGGCGCCCGACCTCCTCTACCTGTTCGCCCCCCTGAAGCACGCCCGGCTCGACTACCTCGTCCAGAAGGCGGTCGAGATGGGCGCCGGCACGATCGCGCCGGTGCTGACGCGCCGCACGGTCGCGAGTCGCGTCAACGGCGACCGGATGCGGGCGAACGCCGTCGAGGCGGCCGAGCAATGCGGCATCCTGTCGGTGCCGGCCGTGCTGGCGGAGCAGCGCCTCGAGGCGGCGCTCGACGCGCTCGAACCCGAGCGCGTCCTCGTCTTCTGCGACGAGGACGCGGCGGTGGCCGATCCCGTCGCGGCGCTCGCCGCCATCGGGCCGGGACGGCCGCTCGCGCTTCTCGTCGGGCCGGAGGGCGGGTTCGCGCCGGAGGAGCGGGAGCGTCTGCTCGCGCGCCCGGAGACGGTCCGCATCTCGCTCGGGCCGCGCATCCTCCGGGCCGACACGGCCTCCGTCGCGGCGCTGGCACTGATCGGCCCGACGGCCGGGGATTGGCTCTGACCGGAGACGTGTCCGCGCCCGCGTTGCGGCCGGGCCTGCGGCCCCGTATGGAGACGACAACTTGGGGGCGGGGGGTATCCGCCTCGGCCGGGCCGCGCGCCCGAAATCATTCGAGGTGCGCATGGCGCGCGACGTGAGTGACGCGACACCGATCGCGTCGCGGGACGAACTGGTGGGCTGGATCGCCGAGGGCGAGAAGCCGAAAGCCGCCTGGCGGATCGGGACGGAGCACGAGAAGGTGCCGTTCTATGCCGGAACGGCCGATCCCGTGCCCTACGAGGGCGAGCGCGGCATCGGCGCGCTGCTCGGTTCGCTCGGCGCGTCCACGGGTTGGGACGCCATCACCGACCGCGGCCACGTGATCGGCCTCGCGGCGCCCGACGACGGCGGCGCGATCTCGCTCGAGCCGGGCGGGCAGTTCGAGCTGTCGGGGGCGCCGGTCGCGACCGCGCAGGAGACGGCGGACGAACTCGCCGCCCACCTCGCCGCCGCGAAGGAAGCGGCCGAGCCGCTCGGCATCCGCTTCCTGACGCTCGGCATGAGCCCGCTCTGGACCCGGGCCGAGACGCCCGTGATGCCCAAGAGCCGCTACCGCATCATGGCCAACTACATGCCGAAGGTCGGCTCGCTCGGCCTCGACATGATGTTCCGCACCGCGACCGTGCAGGCCAACCTCGATTTCGGCAGCGAAGCCGACATGGTGCAGAAGCTGCGGGTCTCGATCGCGCTGCAGCCCGTCGCGACGGCGCTCTTCGCCAACTCGCCGTTCACCGACGGCCGGCCGAACGGCCTCAAGTCGATGCGCTCGGCCATCTGGCTCGACACCGATGGCGCCCGCACGGGCATGCTGCCCTTCGCCTTCGAGCCGGGCATGGGCTACGAGCGCTACGTCGATTACGCGCTGGACGTGCCGCTCTACTTCGTGAAGCGCGGCGACACCTACCACGACGTCGCGGGCTCCTCCTTCCGGGACCTGCTCGACGGCCGCCTCGACGCCCTGCCGGGCGAGCGGGCCACGATCTCGGACTGGGCGAACCACCTCTCGACGATCTTCCCGGAGGTCCGCCTGAAGCGGTTCCTCGAGATGCGCGGCGCCGACAACGGGCCTCCCGAGATGATCGCGGCCCTGGCCGCGTTTTGGGCCGGCCTCTTCTACGACCAGGCCGCCCTCGACGGCGCCGACGCGCTGATCGCGGGCTGGTCGACGGAGGACAGGCACGCGCTGCGCCAGGACGTGCCGCGCCTGGGCCTCGGCGCCACGATCGCCGGCCGTCCGCTGCGCGACGTCGCGGTCGATGCCGTCGCGATCGCGCGGGCGGGGCTCGCGGCCCGCGGCTTCGGCGAGGAGCCCTTCCTCGACCCGATCGCCGCCATCGCCGAGAGCGGGCGCTGCCTCGCCGACGACCTCCTCGCGAAGTTCGCGGGCCCCTGGCACGGCTCCGTCCGTCCGGCCTTCGACGACGAGGTGTACTGACCCGCAGCGGTCGCGCGTGGTCCGGGGCCGGGCCCCGGCCGTCGCCGGGGCGACCGGCTGAGAACCACGCTCACCCCGTCGCCCGTCGGGTCCCGTCCTCTCCACTCGCGCGAAAAGCCCGAGGCTGCGCCCCGGCCGTCGTCGACCGTGAGGGCCGTCAGGCGGCTTCGGGCTTCGCGCCGACGAGGCGGCGGGCCTGGAGGGAGGACATCGGCTCGCCGAAGACGAAGCCCTGCGCGTAGTCGCAGCCGAGATGGTAGAGCTCGATCGCCTCGGATTCCGTCTCCGCGCCCTCGGCGACCACGTCCATGCCGAGTTCCTCCGCGAGGCCCACGATGGAGCGCAGGATGGTCGGGCGGCCGCTCGACAGCTCCCGCACGAAGGACTGGTCGATCTTGATCGTGTCGAAGGGGAAGCGCTGCAGGTAGGAGAGCGCCGAGAAGCCCGTGCCGAAATCGTCGAGCGAGAGGCCGGCGCCGAGGTCGCGGATGCGGGTCAGGATCTGGGCCGCGTATTCCGGGTTCTCCATCACGAGGCTCTCGGTCAGCTCGAGCTTGAGCGAGCCCGGCGCGACCGGCGAGCGGGCGAGCACCGTCTTCAGGTCCTGCAGGAGGTCGTGCCGCAGGATCTGCCGGCTCGACACGTTCACGGAGGCGAAGATCGGCGGGTCGACGTCGAGCGCGCTCTGCCAGGCGGCGAGTTCGCGCGCGGTCTGCTCGAGCGCGAAGACGCCGAGCTCGACGATCATCCCGGTCTCCTCGGCGATCGGGATGAAACGCTGCGGCGAGACGGGCCCGAGCCGGGCGTGGTTCCAGCGGAGCAGCGCCTCGAACCCCGCGATGGTCCGGTCCTCCAGCCGCACGATCGGCTGGTAGGCGACCCGCATCTCGCCCCGGTCGAGCGCGCGCCGCAGGTCGCTCTCGAGACCGAGTCGGTCGCCGCGCGGCACGGTCCGCATGGCGGGCGCGTAGCTCTCGATGCGGTCGCCGCCGAGGCGCTTGGCCTGCGTCAGCGCCATGGCGGCGGACTTCATCAGCTCGTCCGCCTTCTCGGGACGGGCGGCGTCGTGCCGGGCGACGCCCATCGAGGCCGTCAGGAAGATCTCCCGCTCGGCGAACGTGATCGGCGTCGAGATGGTCTGGCGGAGCTGGTCGGCCACGACGTCCACCCGCTGGTCGTCGCGCTCGGAGAGGAGCAGCACGGCGAACTCGTCGCCGGCGATGCGGGCGAGCGTGTCCTGCGGCCGCAGCAGACGGCCGAGGCGCCGCGTCAGCGTGAGGAGGATCTGGTCGCCGGCCACGTGGCCGATCGATTCGTTGACCTGCTTGTAGCGGTCGAGATCGAACAGGATGACGGTCGGGCGGGGCGGGGCCTCGGCCGGAGGGAGGGCCAGCACGGCGTCCAGCCGGTCCATGAAGAGCTGCCGGTTCGGCAGGCCCGTGAGGTTGTCGTGCACGGCGTCATGGAGCAGCCGCTCCTCGGCCGTCTTGGCGTCGGTCACGTCGGCGAGGGTGCCGACGATGCGGGCGACCTCGCCGTCCGAGCCGACGACGGGCCGGGCCTTCAGGCGGAACCAGCTCGGCGCCCCGCCGGCCGAGATGAGCCGGAAGTCGTGCGAGAGCCGGCCGCGGCGGTTCTCGATCACGGCGTCGAAGACCGCGCGCAACCGGTCGCGGTCGAAGGTGTGGACGTGGTCCATCCAGTCCGCCGCGGACCCGCCGAGCACGCCGCGCCGGTGGCCGAGCGCGTGTTCGAGGTCCGGCGAGACGAAGACGTCGTCGCCCGGCACGTCCCAATCGAAGACCGTGTCGCCCGAGCCCGCGAGCGCCAGCGCGCGCCGCTCCTGCTCGCTGGAGAGCCCCGGCAGCGCCGCGCCCGAGAAGGCGTGCTGCATGACCGTGAAGCCGATCAGCATGACGATGAGCACGAGGCCGCCGATCAGCGCCGGCTGGACGAGGTCGTTGCCGAGCCGGCCCATGACCGTGAACCCAGCCGCCGTCACCCAGGCGACGAGGAGCAGCCATGTCGGGAAGAGCATGATGGCGCGGTCGAAGCCGTGCAGCGCGAGGTGGATGATGAGGATCACGCCGACGAAGGCGAGCGCCCCGATCGAGATGCGGGCGACGCCGGCCGCGATCGGCGGGTCCACGATGGCGAGGCCGACGAGGGCGGCCAGGAACACGAACCAGAACGCCGTGACGTGGCTGTAGCGCACGTGCCAGCGGTTCAGGTTCAGGTAGGCGAAGAGGAAGACGAGGAGGGTCGCCGCGAGCACGGCCTCCGCGCCGGCCCGGTAGATGCGCTCCGCCGCCTCCGGGAGCGGGAAGATGCGCTGGAAGAAGCCGAAATCGATGCACGCGTAGGCGAGCACCGCCCAGGCGAGCGCGGCCGCCGCCGGGAAGATCAGGGCGCCCTTCACGACGAAGACGATCGTCAGGAACAGGGCGAGCAGACCCGCGATCCCGATGATGATGCCCTTGTAGAGGAGGAGCCCGTTGACCTTCTGCCGGTAGGCCTCCGCTTCCCAGAGATAGACCTGCCCCACATTCGCCGAGGCGAGCTCGGCCACGAAGGTCACGGTGGTGCCGGGGTCGAGCGTGATCTGGAACAGGTCGGCGTCGGGCGCCGCCTCCCGTTCCGGCCGGATGCCCTCGCTCGCCGTGATGGCCGCGATGCGCGTCGCGCCGAGATCGGGCCAGACGAGACCGGACCCGACCAGCCGGAAGTGGGGGGCGACGAGAAGGCGCTCGATCTGTTCGTCGGAGGAGTTCGTGAGCGCGAACGCGATCCAGTCCGGCCGCGATCCGGTTTCGCGCGCCTTCACGGCGATGCGGCGCACGATCCCGTCGCGGCCCGGTGCCGTCGAGATCTGCACGAGGTCGCCGTCCGACCGGTAGCGCTCGATCATGGGCGTGAGATCGATCGCGGCCACGTTGGGCAGCACGCGCACGGCCTCGACGGCTCGGGCGGTGTCCGGGACGGACAGACCGGCCGCGAGCGCGATCAGGATCGCGAGGGCAGTGAGGAAGGCGCGCAACGAGTCTGTGCGGGTTGAGGCCGGCAAATCGGTCCGGCCCATCGGGTTGTGGAGCAACCGCTCCGGGGAGGCAAAGCGGGTTCGCGGCCGGGCGCGACCGCCTTGTGGAGAACGGCTTCGACCCGAGCTTTGCGGCCGAAACGAGATGGCGGGTCCGCGCTCAGGGCGGGCCGAGGTCGAGCACGCCCCCGAAGATGTCCCACTTCGCCCAGCAGGTGCCGCAGCGCGTGTCGCGATCCAGGGGCCCGCCATAGGCCACGAGGGGCGGGGAGGGGTCCGGCCCGCCGGACGCCGTGCCCGAGATCCCCGCATTGTGCGTGTAGGGCGGGAAGCAGCCGACCCCGCAGACGATCTCGGGTTCGGACCACGTGATCCCGTCCCGCGAGCGGCGGAGCGAGAGGGTCGTGTCCGCCGTGTGCTGGCTCTCGATGCCGATCATGACGTAGCCGCCCGTCCCGTCGCGCTTCACGTCGATGGAGGGGGTCGCGACGTTGGTCTCCCTGCCGCGCGGCCAGCGGGTCGGGTCGCGCGTCTCGGTGCGGAACAGCTTGAGGCAGGCCGTCGCCCCGCAGGTCGTGTCGTCCGTGTACCAGCCGACGAGCCGGCCGCGCTCGACCACCACGCTCTGCTGGCCGGCCCCGTAGAAGGGCGTCTTCTCGGGCTTCGGGTTCAGGGGGCGGATGATCGCCTGCGGGTCGGGTGCGTCCTCCTCCCAGGTCTCGCGCCGGGTCCATTTCAGGTACGGGCCGCCGATCTCCTCGGCGCGCGCGACGAACATCAGCGTCTGCACGTTCAGCTCGTTGCCCGAGTAGAAGAGATACCAGTAGGGCCGGGCATCGTTCGGCGCCTTGTAGCGGACGAGCGAGGGATCGCAGGCCGCCCGCTCTCCGACGGGGTCGCGCGAGTTCAGCACGATCGTCGGCGGGCTCCAGGTCTGCCCGTCGGTCGAGGTCGAGTAGCGGACGTAGTCCCACGCGTCCGGGATGCGGCCGTAGCTGCAATACATCATGTGGTAGGTGCCGCGATCGTGCACGATCGTCGGCGCGTAGGCGTAGCCGTAGCCGTTCCGGGCGGACGAGATCAGGAGCCCGGCATCGGTGTAGGGCGTCTGCGCGACGGCGCCGGACGACAGGCCGATGGCGAGAAGGACGGCGGCGGCGAGGGAGCGCAACATCGTCGACCTCCTAGGGGGCAAGCGCGGCGGCGAGGCGGCGGAGACGTGGCAGCCCCTTGATCGGCCCGATGGCGGCGATCGTCGGAGGGCCGGCGAGGGTCCGCATCCCGGCCTCGCGGACGTCGTCCACCGTCACGGCGTCGACCCGGGCGACGGTCTCCTCGGGCGGGATGACGCGGCCCCAGGCGAGGATCTGCCGGGCCGCCCGGTCGATGCGGCCGCCCGGCGTCTCGAGCGCGGCCAGCATCGCGACCTTGAGCTGCGCCCGCGCCCGCCCGAGCTCGGCCGAATCGAGGTCCCGGGCGGTCTCGCGCGCGGTCGCGATCGCGACCTCCATCAGTTCGGCCACGTCCTTGCCGGCCGTGCCGGCGCTGATCCCGAACAGCCCGCAATCGGTGAAGGGCCAGTGGAAGGCATCCACCGAATAGGCGAGGCCGCGGGTCTCCCGGACCTCGTGCCAGAGCCGGGAGGTCAGGCCGCCGCCGAGCGCCTGGGCGAACATGTGCAGGGCGAAGTAGGTCGGGTCGCGGAACGAGACGCCCGGCAGGCCGAGGACGACGTTGGCCTGCTCGAGCCGGCGCGGCAGCCGCCTCTCGCCGCCCGCGTAGAGGGCCGCGCTCGGATGCGGCGCGGCCGGTCCGGCGAGGCCGCCGAGCGCGGCGGCCGCGGCGTCGACGATCTCCTCGTGCCGGACGTTGCCGGCGGCGGCCAGCACCATGCGGTCCGGCGTGTATTCGCGCGCCAGGAACGAGCGGATCGCCTCGGGCGAGAAGGACGTGATCGTCTCGGGGCGCCCGAGGATCGGCCGGCCGATCGCCTGCCCCGCGAAGGCGATCTCCATGAAGGCGTCCATCACGACGTCGTCCGGCGAATCCTCGATCGAGGCGTATTCCTGCAGGATGACGTTCTTCTCCCGGGCGAGCTCGGCCGGATCGAAGGCCGAATTCGTCAGGATGTCGCCGAGCACGTCGATGGCGAGGCCGATGTCCTCGGCCAGG
>JAEUAC010000266.1 GCA_019695455.1 Methylorubrum extorquens
GCGACCGGGCCGGCGGGGGTCGCCGCGACCGGCGTCGACGGGGCGGGCAGCGAGCCGGTCGTCGCCGGATCGCGGGGCCCGGCGGACAGCGCGGCGCTGCGGGACGGGGGCGGTCCGGCGGCGCGGCGGAAGCCGGCCGGCACGGGCTCCGTCCGGCCCCCCGGCAGGCTCGGCCGCGGATCCAGCAGGACGGGACCGAGCTCCGCCGTCACGAGGGGAGGCGCCGCGGGCGCCGGCGGGACGCGGCGGGTCGCCAGCGTGGCCGTGAGGGCGAGCGTCGCGACGCCGGCCCCCAGGGCGAGACGGCTCGCCCGGCCGATGCGGGGCGGGAGGGAAGCGATACGCAACATGGGACGCCACTCGACGACACGGCGCCGACCCGCCATGCGGGCCGGAACCCCGCCATTCAGCGCCGGGTAGGGTTAATTCGCCGTGAAGCGGGTCGACGTCGGCGCTCCGCCCCGGGGCGGATGCGCGTCACATCACGGCGCCGATCTGCCAGGGCACGAATTCCGCGTCGCCGTAGCCGAGGTCCTCGCTCTTCGTGTGGCGGCCGGAGGCGACCGCCAGGACGTGGTCGAAGATCGCGCGGCCGGTCTCCTCGACGGACTGGCCGTGCAGGATGCCGCCGCAATCGATGTCCATGTCGTCCTCCATCCGGCGGAAGATGTCGGAATTGGTGGCGAGCTTGAGGGAGGGGGCGGGCTTGGCCCCGAAGGCCGAGCCGCGGCCGGTCGTGAAGCAGATGAGGTTCGCCCCGCCCGCCACCTGGCCGGTCGCCGCGACCGGGTCGTAGCCGGGCGTGTCCATGTAGACGAAGCCGCGCTCGGTCACGGGCTCGGCGTATTCGTAGACCGCCCGCAGCGTCGAGCGGCCCCCCTTGGCGGCGGCGCCGAGGGATTTCTCGAGGATGGTCGTAAGGCCGCCGGCCTTGTTGCCCGGGGAGGGGTTGTTGTTCATCTCGCCCCCGTTCTTGGCCGTGTACTCCTCCCACCAGCGGATGCGCGCGACGAGCTTCTCGCCGATCTCGCGGGTCGCGGCGCGGCGCGTGAGGAGGTGCTCGGCGCCGTAGATCTCGGGCGTCTCGGACAGGATGGACGTGCCGCCGTTCCGCACCAGGATGTCGGACGCGACGCCGAGCGCCGGGTTCGCCGTCAGCGCCGAATAGCCGTCGGAGCCGCCGCATTGCAGCGCGAGCACGAGCTCGGAGGCCGGCCGCGTCTCGCGCCGCGCGGCGGCGGCGCGCGGCAGCATGTCCCGGATGGCGGCCGCGATGGCGGCGACCGTCTTCTTCGTGCCGCCCGTCTCCTGGATCGTCAGCGTGCGGAAGGTGTCGCTCTCGACGAGGCCGTATTCGGACTTCATGCGGCCGATCTGGAACACCTCGCAGCCGAGGCCGACCATGACGACGCCCGCGAAGTTCGGGTGGCTCGCGTAGCCCCATTGCGTCCGGCGCAGCACCTCGAAGCCCTCGCCGTAGGCGGCGTGGCCGCAGCCCGTCCCGTGGACGATCGCCACGATCCCGTCGATGCCCGGATAGGCCGCGAGCGCGCCCGAGCGCTCCACCTCGGCCGCCGCGAAGCGGGCGACGGAGGCCGAGCAGTTCACGGAGGTCAGGATGCCGATGTAGTTGCGCGTGCCCGTCCTGCCGGAGAGGCGGCGGAAGCCCTCGAACGTGGCCCGCTCGGCCACCGGCAGGAGGCCGTCGTCGCGCGCGTCCTCGGCGAAGCGGTAGTCGCGGTCGAACTCGTGCAGGCCGACGTTGTGCTCGTGCACCCATTCGCCGGGCGCGATGTGGCTCTTGGCGAAGCCGATGATCTGGCCGAACTTCAGGACCGGCTCGCCCTCCCGGATGGGGGCGACCGCCATCTTGTGGCCCTTCATCACCTTCTGGCGCGCCGTCAGCCCGTGCGCGACGTCGCCCGCGCTCACGACGTCGACGGCCACGACCACGTTGTCCTCGGGCCCGAGATGGATGACGCGGGGCGCATTCATGGTGAGTTCATCCCTAGACTTCTTCCATTCTCCATACGGCGTTTCAGGGCCCGATGCGAACGGGCGGGCGCCGCGGGGGATGGTCGATGTCGGACGCGGTGGCGCCAGTCGGAGCGCGCCTGAACCTCTGGGACGATCACTGGGACTTCCGTCCCGAGGACTGCCCCTGCGACGTCGACTTCGTCGCCTGGCTCGACGCCCTGGCGATCACGGAGGCCGCGATCTACCATTTCGGCACCGGCGGCCACCACCATGTCGGGATCGAATGCGCGCGGGCCGAGCGCCGCAACCACGTCCTCGCCGTCACGGCCGCCCCGCAGGAGCACGACAGCTTCGTGCGCCTCGTCACGGCCCATCCCGAACTGCTCGCGACCTACACGGTCGTCTTCGGCGACATCTACCTCCTCGACGAGCGGCTGCTGCCGGAGTTCGACGTCGTCACGCTGTTCCACCTCTGCGAGTTCCGCTCGGAGCGGAACGACGAGTACGGCGCGCTCACCGACCTCGCCGTCGCCCGCATCCTCACCCGCCGCCTCCGGCCGGGCGGCCACATCCTGTTCTTCCCGGGCTCCTTCGCCTGGCACCGGGCCAAGGCCGTCGTCGCCGAATGGGAGCGGGACGGCGCCTGCGAGCGCGTCGCGGATTTCCGCTCGCTGATCGCCTACCGCAAGCGCTGAAGGACGAAGCCGCATGCGGGATCCACGCTCGGCCTGGACCCCGGCCTTCGCCGGGGTGAGCGGAGCGGGTGGAACTGCCAACCCACCATGCCCGCAACCCGCTCATCCCGACGCAGGTCGGGACCCATGCCCGGCCTGGGCCCCGGCTTCCGCCGGGGTGAGCGGAGAGGGTGGGGCCACCGCTTCGCCATCCCCGCAACCCGCTCATCCCGACGCAGGTCGGGATCCATGCCCGGCCTCCGCCGGCGTGGGTGACCGCTTCGCGCGGCGGGTGGGCGACGTGTCAGAACAGCGTGTAGCCGCCGTCGATCACGAGGCTGTCGCCCGTGTGGTAGCGGCTCGCGTCGCTGGCGAGGTAGACGGCGATGCCGCCGAAATCCTCCGGCTCGCCCCAGCGCCGCTGCGGGATGCGGGGCAGGACGTTGCCGGCGAAGCGGGCGTCGGCGACCTTGTCGGCCGTCATCTCCGTCTCGATCCAGCCCGGCACGAGGGCGTTCGCCGTGATGCCGTGGCGGGCGTATTCGACCGCGAGCGCCCGGACCATGACGTTCAGCGCGCCCTTCGAGGCGCCGTAGGCCACCGCGCCGGCGGGGCCGTGCACGGTGGACGTGGAGGACGTGACGACGAGCCGCCCGCCCGGATCGCCGGCCGTCGCGCGCGCCACCATGTGGCGGGCCGCCGCCCGCAGCGTGAAGAAGGTCCCGTCGAGGTTGACGCCGAGGACGGCGCGCCAATCGGCCGTCGCGAGGTCATGGAAGGCCGTGCGCTTCAGGGAGCGCCCGGCATTGGCGAAGCAGGCGTCGAGCCGGCCGAACCGCGCCAGCAGCGCCTCCATGCGGCGCTCGACGGCCTCCTCGTCGGCCACGTCGCAGACCTCGGCGAGGACCGGCCCGCCGATCGCCGCGAGGGTCTCGCCGGCGGCCGCCGTCTTGGCCGGGTTCGATCCCCAGATCGCGACGGCCGCGCCGGCCCGGGCGAGCGCGGTCGCCATGCCGAGGCCGATGCCGCCGTTGCCGCCCGTCACGAGCGCGACCTTGCCCGAAAGGTCGAAATCCGTCCCGTCCGCCATGCCGCGTCCCCCCGCCGCCGGGTCCTCGCCCGCGCCCGCCTCACAGCACGCCCGCGGGCGCTTGCAAAGGCCGCGCGGGCGTGGTGCGGTGCGGCCGCGTGCGAACCGGACGATGACCCGCCCACCCGCCTTCCGGCGCCTCGTCGCCCGGGCCCTCCACCCCGGCAAGGCGCTGCTCGTCGTGTCGGTGCTGCTGCCCCTCGCCCTGTTCGGCCTCGCGGCCGCGGAAGGGCGGCGCGACGTGCTGCGCGAGGCGCGGTTCCGGGTGGAACGGGCGCTGGCCGCCCTCAACGAGCACGCCGTCAAGGTCTTCGAGACGGACCGGCTGGTGATCGAGGCCGTGAACGGCCGCCTGCGCTTCGTGGACTGGGCGAACGAGCGCGACCGGGCCGACCTCGCCGTGATGCTGGCGCGCCTCGAGACGACGCTCGAGCAAGTCGCGACCATCACGGTGGTCGACGCGGAGGGGCGCCTGCGGGCCTCGAGCCGCACCCATCCGGTGGACCCGACGCTCTCCTTCGCGGACCGGGACTGGTTCGCGGCCGTGCGCGACGGGCCGGCCGACGCCGTCGTCGTGTCGGGCGCCTATCTCGGCCGCCAGTCGCGGCAGATGGTGTTCAACCTCGCGGCCTCCGCCTGGTCGCCGGACGGCCGCTTCGCCGGCGCCGTGGCCGTCTCGGTGGACCGCTCCTACCTGCAGGCCTTCTACCGGTCGATCGAGCCCGACCGCTCCCACGCGACGCTGCTCGTCCGCGGCGACGGGCACGTCCTCGCGCGCGATCCGCCCCTCGGGCCGGAGGCGGCGGGCGGCGCCATGACCTGGCCGATCCCCGGCATGCCGGCGGACCGCCAGGCCGGCCGCGTCCCCTTCGAGGGCGCGGACCACATCCTCGGGCACCGGCAGGTCGGCGACTACCCGGTGCACCTCGTCTTCGCCCTCCCGACGGAGGCCGCGCTGGCGCCGTGGCGGGAGCATCTCGTCGCCTCCGGCATCACGGCCCTCCTCGCCATGGCGGTGCTCCTCGCCGTCTCCAACGTCGCCATCCACCACGCGCGGCGCGAGCGCGTGGCGCGCTTCCGCTGGCAGGAGGCCGCCCAGAAGCTTGAGGCGGAGGCCGCGAGCCGCGGCGTCGTCGAGGACCAGCTGCGCCAGTCGCAGAAGATGGAGGCCGTGGGCCGCCTCACGGGCGGGGTCGCGCACGACTTCAACAACCTCCTGACGGTGGTCATCGGCAATCTCGACCTGCTGCGGCGTCGGGGCGCGCTCGACGAGCGGGCGGAGCGGCTCGTCGGCGGCGCGCTGGACGGGGCCAACCGGGCGGCCTCGCTGACGCACCGCCTCCTCGCCTTCTCGCGCCAGCAGCCGCTCGATCCGCGGCCGGTCGACGCGAACGCGATGCTCGACGGCATGGCCGACATGCTGTTCCGCACGCTCGGCGAGGACGTCGCGGTCGAGATCGTCCGCGAGCCGGACATCTGGACCGTCTTCGCCGATCCGCACCAGCTCGAGAACGCCGTCCTCAACCTCGCCGTGAATGCGCGCGACGCCATGCCGGAGGGCGGCCGGCTCGTCCTCGCGACCGCGAACCGCCCCGGCGAGGGACCGGAGGGCGGGGACGCGGTCGCGGTCGCGGTCCGCGACACCGGCACGGGCATGACGCCGGACGTGCTCGCGAAGGCCTTCGATCCGTTCTTCACCACGAAGCCGGTCGGCCAGGGGACGGGGCTCGGCCTGTCCCAGGTCTACGGCTTCGCCCGCCAGTCCGGCGGACAGGTGGACGTGGACACGGAGCCGGGCCGCGGCACCGTCGTGACGATCCGGCTGCCGCGCCACGGCACCGGCGCGGCGGCGGCGGCGGCCCTGGGCCCGGCCGGGGCGGCGC
>JAEUAC010000364.1 GCA_019695455.1 Methylorubrum extorquens
CCATCTCCGCTACACCCTGAACAAGGACGGGGCGGGCTCGATCCTGTCGCTCCTCTTCCAGTCGGGCTTCTCGGGCCGGGCGGAGCTCGGCCTGGTCGGCGACGACGACCTGCAGGTGAAGGTCTCCGCCGACGGATCGGCCTGGACGGAGGCGCTCCGCATCCGGCCCAACGGGCGGGTCGGCATCGGAACGGCCAGTCCGGCCGACCGGCTGTCGGTCGCGGGCGTGATCGCGCCGGCGACCGACAATGCCCACTCGCTCGGCACCCCGTCGCGGCGCGTGTCGACGGTCTACGCGGCGACCGGGACGATCAACACCTCGGACATCCGCCTGAAGCGCGACGTCGCGCCGCTCGATCCCGCGAAGGCGCTCGCCCTGCTCGAGGCGGCGGCCCCCATCGCCTTCCGCTGGGCCGAGGGCGGCCGGGAGGCGGGCCCGGACGGCGCCATGCAGGCCCGCCCCGGCCGGCGCCGTCATCTCGGCTGGAACGCGCAGGCCTGGCGCGCCGCGCTCGACGCGGCGGGCGAGGATGCGGGCCTCCTCGTCGCGACCGATCCGGCCGATCCCGACAGCGAACTCGGCCTCCGCCCCGACCAGATCGCGGCCGTGCTCCACGCCGCCATCCTGGGACTGGCCGGGCGGCTCACGGCGGCGGGACACTGACCGCGCTGGCCGGGGAGGGCGTTGACGAGTAGGATCGTTGGATCATCCTGTGGATCGCTGATGATGCCGAAGAGCGTCGAACATCTGCACCGGAAGCCGGGCGAACGGGCGCTGGAAAAGCAACGTCAGCGCGACGAGGACGCGGCACGTCTTCGGGCCGGGACGGTCGGCGCGGAGGCTCTTCAGGCCGAGAACAACGTCTTCGCAAGTCTGGACCTGCGTCGCTTTCGGATCGACGCCATCGGGACCCGCGTGCTGAAGGCGCCGTAGCGACGCGCTGAGTGGCGCAGGATCGCCATCTCGGTCCGGGCGAGATCGCACGGCTGCTCCGGATCGTGGAGCCTGCGGCCCCGATCATCGTCGGAGGGCAGGCGATCAGCATCTGGGCGGAGCGGTATAGGGCGCGTCTGCCGGATTTGTTCGACGAGGGGCCCGTCACGAGCAAGGATCTGGATTTCTTGCGCAACGAGCGGGCGGTCGAATGCCTGGAGGTCGCTCTGCAGGCTCGCGTGCAGCGTCCTGGAATGGACGACGTCACGCCCGAGGCCGCCCGGGTCACGGCGACCCTCGGCGACAGGATCGTCGACATCGACTTCATGAACGACGTGCTCGGAACCGACCGTCGCGCCGTCGCGAAAAGGGCGGTGCGTCTCGTGGGCCCGGCCGGCGCGGCCGGCGAGGTGCGGATGACCGTGCTGCATCCGTTGGATTGTCTTCGGTCCCGGCTGGCGAACGTCAATCGCCTTCATCGCACCGACGGACACTCGGTGCGGCAGGCCCGCATTGCCGTCCGCGTCTTGGAGGCGTTCGTCCAAGATCTCGTCGAACTCGGCGAGCGACGGCACGCCCAGGACGTTCTGATGGAATGCGAGGTCGTCGTGGGAAGGCTTCACCGCGGTCGAACGTCCCATGTCGAGCCGCGCCACGGCATCCGGCCGGAAATGGTGCCTCACGCCTTCCTGGAGGCGCCTGGGCTGGACCTGCGATGGCGAGAACTCACGCTGCGGCCGTCGGTCGAACGGACGGCTCGCCGTCTGTCCAGGTCCGACCAGCCTCCTGGAACCGTCGACTAGCGAACCTGCCAGCCCGAGGGCCACCAGCCGTTCTGTTCGAGGGCGAACACCGTCACGATCACGAAGAGGGTGCCGGCGAGGATCACGGGCCAGCGCGAGAGCGGGGTGCCGCGGGCGACCAGGAAGAGGACCGCGAGGAGCGACACGACGGACAGGGCGAGCGTCATGGACCCGAGATGGGCATGGCTGCGACCCCGTGCCAGGGCCGGCATTCAGGCCGAGTTCAGGGCCGGGCGCCGACAAGGGCGGCCATGCGGGCCGTCCTCCCCCTCCTGATCTGCCTCGCCGCGGCCCCGCTCGCGGCGGCGCCGTCCGTCGCGGCCGCGGCCGACCGGCCCGCGGCGGAATGCCTGTCGCCCGGTGACACGCACGAGGCCGTGCTCGCCCATCGGGCGGTCGCGCCCTCGGACGCGATCGGCCGGGCCCGGCGGGCCGTGCCGGACGGGGAGGTGCTGCGCGCGGCGCTCTGCCGCGACGCGAACAGCCTCGTCTACCGGGTCACGGTGCTGGAGCCCGGCGGCCGCATCGTGCGGGTGACGCTGGATGCGCCGTCTGGCAAGGTCGAAACGCTCCGCTGACCGGGACCCCATCGTGCGCCTGCTGCTCGTCGAGGACGACAAGAACCTGAACCGCCAGATCGCGACCTCGCTCGGCGAGGCCGGCTACGCGGTCGACAAGGCCTTCGACGGGACGGAGGGGCAGTTCCTCGGCGAGACCGAGCCCTACGACGCCGTCATCCTCGACCTCGGCCTGCCCGGCCTCGACGGCGTCTCCGTGCTCACGAACTGGCGCCGGGGCGGGCGCAAGATGCCGGTGCTGATCCTGACGGCGCGCGACCGCTGGAGCGACAAGGTCCAGGGCTTCGACGCGGGCGCGGACGACTACCTAGCCAAGCCCTTCCACATGGAGGAGCTGCTCGCCCGCATCCGGGCGCTGCTGCGGCGGGCGGCCGGGCACGCCTCCAGCGAGCTCGCGGCGGGCGTCGTGCGGCTCGACACCCGGTCCGGGCGGGTCAGCGTCGACGGCACGGCCGTGAAGCTCACCTCGCACGAATACCGGCTGCTCTCGTACCTGATGCACCACACGGGGCGCATCGTCTCGCGGGGCGAGCTCACCGAGCACCTCTACGACCAGGATTTCGATCGCGATTCCAACACGATCGAGGTCTTCGTCGGACGGCTTCGCAAGAAGCTCGGCGTGGACCTCATCCAGACCGTGCGCGGTCTCGGCTACCTGATCGAGGCCGATCCGGCGAAGCCGGGCTGATCGCCTTGCGTCTCCTCGCCGGCCGCCCGATCGCGATCCGGCTCGCGGCGTCGTCGCTCTTCTGGTCGAGCCTGATCCTGCTGGTGGCGGGCATCATCCTCTCCGTCCTGAACCGGCAGGCGACGGAGCGGTCCTTCGACGAGCGGCTTCTCGCCTACGCGAACGACCTCGCCGCCGACCTCGTCTCGCCGACCGATCCCGACCAGCAGGGTCTCGGCTCGCTCGGCGACCCGCGCTTCGATATCCCGCTCTCGGGCTGGTACTGGCAGGTCGGCCGGCTGGACGCCGCCGCCCGCGACGTCCGGGCGTCGCGCTCGCTGCTCGACGGAACGCTGCCCACGCTCGCGCCTCCCGGGGCGGACCGCCCCTTCGGCCGCATCCGCAAGGGCTACGCGCCCGGGCCGGAGGGGCGCGACCTGCGCGTCCTCGAGCGCGACATCGACATCGGCGAGGACGGTCGCTTCGTCGTGCGGGTCGCCGGACCGGCCGACGAGATCGGCGCCGCCCAGCGCAACTTCCTCGTCCTGCTCCTCGTGACCTTCGCGCTGGTGGGCGGAGCGCTCGGGCTCTCGACGCTCATCGGCATCCGGTTCGGCCTGCGCCCCCTCTCGGACCTGCAGGCGGCCGTGACCGACGTGCGGCGCGGCCGGGCGGAGCGGATCGAGGGGCGCTTCCCGCACGACCTCGCCCCGCTCGCCGACGAATTGAACCTCCTCCTCGAGTCCAACCGCGAGATCCTGGAGCGGGCGCGCACGCAGGTCGGCAACCTCGCCCACGCGCTGAAGACGCCGCTCTCCGTCATCGTCAACGACGCGGACGCGGCGCCGGACGACCTCGCGCCCCGGGTGCGCGAGCAGGCGACGCTCATGCGCGACCAGGTCGAGTACTACCTGAACCGCGCGCGGGCGGCGGCGCTCGCCGGCACGCTCGGGGCCTCGACGGAGGTCGCCCCGGTGGCGGAGGCGCTGATCCGGACCTTCGCCAAGATCTACCGGGACCGCGACCTGGCCCTCGCGGCCGACGTGCCGGCGGGCCTTCGCTTCCGGGGCGAGCGGCAGGACCTGGAGGAGATGGTCGGAAACCTCGTCGACAACGCCTGCAAGTGGGCCGCGGGGCGCGTCGAGCTCGGCGCCAGGCTGGAAAGCCGGGACGGTCGGCCGCTGCTGCGCATCACGGTGGACGACGACGGTCCCGGCCTGCCCGAGGCCGCCCGGCAGGACGCCGTCCTGCGCGGCCGCCGGCTCGACGAGACGAAGCCCGGCTCCGGGCTCGGGCTGTCGATCGTCTCCGATCTCGCGGCCAATTCCCGCGGCCGCCTCGTCCTCGCCGCCTCGCCGCTCGGCGGCGCCCGGGCGGAGCTGGAGCTGCTGGGCGATGCGGGCGCCTGACGCGCGACGCTCTGCCTGCCTTCGTGTGGCCACATGCCGCTTCCTGTGGTCATGTCCGTCGACTAATGGGAGCGGATGCTCTTCTGGCTGGTCATGGGACTCATGACGGGCGCCGCCGTCCTGGCTGTGCTCTGGCCGCTGTCGCGTCGTGGCGAGAGCGTCGCGGCGGATGGCGGGACGGACCTCGCCTTCTACCGCCACCAGCTCCGCGAGATCGACCGCGAGGTCGAGCGCGGTCTCCTGGTTCCGGCCGATGCGGAGGCCGCCCGGATCGAGGCGGGCCGCCGCCTGCTGCGTGCCGAGGAGCGGTCCGGCGGAGGCCGCGTCGCGACCACGGGCGAGCCCTGCCTGCGCCGTCGCCGGGCCGCCGCCGCGCTCTGCCTGTCGCTCGTGCCCCTCATCGGCCTCGCGAGCTACGGCGGCCTCGGCTCCCCGAACTACGGCACGACCGCGGGTCCGTCCCCGATCGCGGCGGTCGGCGCGCCGCCCGCCGACATCGAGGCGGCGCTCGCCCGCATCGAGGCCCATCTCGCCGCCCAGCCTGACGATGCCCGCGGCTGGGACGTCGTCGCGCCCGTCTATCTGCGGCTCGGCCGCTTCGAGGAGGCGGCGCGCGCCTTCGAGACCTCCGCGAGGCTCGGCGGCGAGACGGCCGACCGGATCGCCGGCCGGGCGGAGGCGCTCGTCGCCGCCGGCGGGGGCGTCGTGTCCGCGGACGCGACGGCGCTGTTCGCGCGCAGCCTCGCGCTCGCGCCCAACTCGCCCCGCGCCCGGTTCTACATCGCGCTCGCGGCCGAGCAGGAGGGCGACACCGGCCGCGCCCGCACGGATTACGAGCGCCTCGTCGCGGAAGGCCCCGCCGACGCGCCCTGGATCGAGGTCGTCCGCGAGCGGCTGTCCCGGCTCTCCGGCGTTCCGGCCGTCGCGGCGCTGGACCCCTCCGCCGTGACCCCCGACATCAAGGCCATGGTCGAAGGGCTGGATACGCGGCTGCGCGAGAGCGGCGGGTCGGAGCCCGAATGGGGCCGGCTCGTGCGGGCCTACGCGGTGCTCGGCGAGGCCGACCGCGCCCGCGACCGGCTGCGGCAGGCGAAGACGGCGCTGGCGGGCGAGGCGGGCGCGGGCGCGCGGCTGGACAGCCTCGCGCGCGACCTGGGGCTCGTCCGCCTGGAGGCCGCCCGATGACGCGTCGCGGCCGCCGCCTCGTTATCATCGGCTGTGCCGGGATCGTGCTCGCGGGGGCGCTCGGCCTCGCGCTGTCGGCGATGCGCGACACGATCGTGTTCTTCCGCGCCCCGAGCGAGGTCGCGGCCCTCCAGCCCGGCACCCGGTTCCGGCTCGGCGGGCTCGTCGATACGGGATCGGTCTCGCGGCTGCCCGACCAGGTTGTCGAGTTCCGGGTGGCGGACGGCAACGCGACCGTGCCCGTCCGCTATCGCGGCCTCCTCCCGGACCTCTTCCGCGAGGGGCAGGGCGTCGTGACGGAGGGCACCCTGACGGCGTCCGGCGTGTTCGCGGCCGACACCGTGCTCGCCCGCCACGACGAGACCTACATGCCGCGCGAGGTGGCCGACGCCCTGAAGAAGAGCGGCCAGTGGCAGCCTGACGGCAACACCGCCTCGGCTTCGCCCTCCGTGCTGCCCGCCTCCGCGTCGGCCTCCGCCGCGCCGGCCATCCGCTGAGGCGCCGCGCATGTTCGACGAGACCGGCCATTTCGCCCTGGTGCTGGCACTGGCGCTCGCCCTCGTGCAGTCCGT
>JAEUAC010000004.1 GCA_019695455.1 Methylorubrum extorquens
CGGCCGGGGCCGGCTGCGGATCGTAGGGGGACAGGGGTGCGCTCACGGGACCTCCAGCGGCTTTCGCGAGGTCAAGCGGCCCGAGCCCGCGCGGGTTCCGGCATCGGACGGCGCGGCGAGGCCCGAAGCGGCTTGCGCCCGGCGCCGCGAGATTCTAAGAGGCTGCCATCCTGCCGGACGGGCGCGTAGCTCAGCGGGAGAGCACCTCGTTGACATCGAGGGGGTCACAGGTTCAATCCCTGTCGCGCCCACCAGCCGTCCGCCGCCCCATCCTGTGTCCGTTGCCGAACGAAGCGAGCGACGATCGGGGTGCGCGTCAGTTTTCGCGAAATCAATTGCGACAATTTTAAACCGGCGTGCAGCACGAGCGATGCGAACCGGCCCGGAGGGCATCGTTTGCGTCGATCACTCGAGTCCTGTCGTGTTCCGCTGCAGCGTTTCCGCGCGGCGACCGGCGGAAACATCACCATCACGTTCTCCCTGGCCTTCCTTCCCCTGCTGGCCCTGACGGGTGCTGCTCTGGACTACTCGGGCGCGTCGGCGCTGCGGTCCCGCCTCCAGGCGGCGACGGACGGCACCAACATGCAGCTCTGCCAGATGCCGGCGACGGCGACGCAGGCCGATCTCGAGGCCGCCGCCCGGGCCTCGCTCGCGAGCTACATGGGCAGCGAGCCCGTCACCATCGATGCCGTGACGACCACCCCGGCGCCCCGCCAGGTGCGGCTCGCGACGGCGAGCGTCTTCCCGACCGCCGTCATGCGGATGATCAACACGCGCTTCGCCACGATGCGGGTCGGCGCGACGTCCCAGTGCACCGGCCAGCAGCAGACCTTCGAGATCGCGCTCGTCCTGGACAACACGGGATCGATGGCCCACGCGAGCGGCGGCGTGAGCAAGATGGACGCCCTGAAGAGCGCGGCCACGACCTTCGTGAACCGCGTCTTCGACGATCCGCGGATCGGCGCCTACGCGAAGATCTCGCTCGTGCCCTTCGCGGCGGCCGTGGCCGTGGATCCGGCGCTGGCCCGCGGCGCGTCCTGGCTCGACCAGAACGGGCGCGCCTCCTACCACTGGAACCTGGTGCAGGGCGGGAGCGCCGCGGTGGCGCCCTATGCCGCCTACGGCATCCGCAACCGGCTCGCCGTGTTCGACTACCTGAACGGCGCCATGCCGGGCGGGGCCTGGGCCTGGACCGGGTGCCTCGAATCCCGGACCTACCCGTTCAACGTCGACGATTCCGCGCCGACCAACGCGAATCCCGACAGCTACTTCGTGCCCATGCTGAACCCGGACGAATCCGGCAACGGCGGCGAGCTCACGCACAAGGACGCGGCCGGCGCCGACGTCGTGTCCATGAACAGCTTCATGGACGACACCAACGCCTCCTGCGCGCCGACGACCGACGAGGCCAAGCGCACCGGGCAGGCCTGCAAGTACATGCAGGTCACCAACCCCCGCACGACCAACGGCTACGTGGCGACGGGGCCGAACGCCATCTGCACGACGCGGCCGCTGACGCGCCTCACGACGGCGCGGGCGACGCTGACGGCCGAGATCGCCGCCATGCAGCCGGCCGGCTCGACCAACATCCACGAGGGCTTCGCCTGGGGCTGGCGCACGCTCTCGCCCAACGCGCCGCTCGCGAACGGCGTGCCCTACGGCACGCAGGCCAACAACAAGATCGTGATCCTGATGACGGACGGCGCCAACACGTGGTCGTCGAACCCGTCCAACCCGACCCTGCGCTCGACCTATTCGGCCTACGGCTACGTCCGCAACCCGGACGGCTCCACGGCCGATTCCCGCCTGATGCCGGCCAACGCCGCGCCGGCCAACGACGGCCAGACCCGGGCCGCCATGGACGCCCTGACGGCCGAAGGCTGCCGCCGGGCCAGGGCGGGCGGCGTCTCGATCTACACGATCGGCTTCAGCGTCGCGGGCGACGAGATGGACCAGCAGGGGCTCGACCTCCTGTCCGGCTGCGCGGGCGACGCGTCGAAGGCCTTCGTGGCGACCAGTTCGGGCACGATCGGCAGCGTGTTCGAGCAGATCTTCCGAGACATCGGCAAGCTCAGGCTGTCGATGTGAAGGCGGCGCGGCGGCGGACCGCTTGCGCGGCGGGGCCTCGCCCGCCAAGTTCGCCGGCCCCGCCCGACCCCGCCGAAGAGTCCCCGTGACCGACACCCTGCCCACCTGCGATCTCGCCATCATCGGCGGCGGCGTGAACGGCTGCGGCATCGCCCGGGACGCCGCCGGCCGCGGCGCCTCCGTGTGTCTCTTCGAGCAGGGCGACCTCGCCGGCGGCACCTCCTCGGCCTCGACCAAGCTGATCCACGGCGGCCTGCGCTACCTCGAATACTACGAGTTCCGGCTCGTCCGGGAGGCGCTGCAGGAGCGCGACGTGCTCTGGGGCATCGCGCCCCACATCGTCTGGCCGCTCCGCTTCGTGCTGCCGCACACCGCCGGCATGCGGCCGGCCTGGCTGCTGCGCCTCGGCCTGTTCCTCTACGACCACATCGGCGGCTCGCACCTCGCGGGCACCCGCGGCCTCGACCTCGCGCACGACGCGGCGGGCGCGCCGCTCAAGCCCGGCTTCGGCCGCGCCTTCGAGTATTCCGACCTGTGGGTGGAGGATGCGCGACTCGTCGTCCTCAACGCCATGGACGCGGCCGAGCGGGGCGCCGCCATCCACGTCCGCACGCGCGTGACGGAGACCCGGCGCGAGGGCGACGCGTGGCGCGTCTCCTACCGGGGCGAGGCGGGCACCGGAACGGTGCGGGCGCGCGCGCTCGTCGACGCCTCCGGCGCCTGGGTCGGCTCCGCCACGGGGCCGCGCGACGCGCCCCGGCGGGTGCGGCTCGTGAAGGGCAGCCACATCGTCGTGCCGAGCCTCTTCGACCACGGCCGGCCCTACATCCTGCAGAACCCGGACAAGCGCATCGTCTTCGCGATCCCCTACGAGCGCGACTTCACGCTGATCGGCACGACCGACCTCGACTACACGGGCGATCCCGCGAAGGCGGTGATCTCGCCGGAGGAGACGGACTATCTCTGCCGGTCGGTCGCGCCCTACTTCGCCCGCGCCGTGCGGCCCGAGGACGTGGTCTGGAGCTACGCGGGCGTGCGCTCGCTCTACGACGACGGGGCGTCGACCGCCCAGGAGGCGACCCGCGACTACGTGCTCGACCTCAAGGCCGGCCCGGGCGAGGCCGCGCTCCTGTCGATCTTCGGCGGCAAGATCACGACCTACCGGCGCCTCGCCGAGGCCGCCCTCGACAAGCTGCGCCCGCACGTGCCGGCCCTGAAGGCGGCCTCCTGGACGGGCGGCGCGCCGCTGCCGGGCGGCGACTTCCCGCGCGACGGGTTCGAGGCGGCCGTCGCCGCCTTCCGGGCCGCGCACCCGTTCGTGGCCGACGGACAGGCCCGCCGCCTCGTCCGCGCCTACGGCACGCGCGCCGCCCAGGCGCTCGGCGGCGCGACGGACGCGGCCGGCCTCGGCCGCCGCATCGGGGCGGACCTCCACGAGAGCGAGGTCGCCTACCTGATGGACCGCGAATGGGCGCGCGAGCCGGCCGACATCCTGTGGCGCCGCTCTAAGCTCGGCCTCCGGGTGACGGAGGCCGAGACCGCGGCGCTCGCGGCCCTCATGGCGGAGCGACGCCGCTAGGCGGCGCCCTCACCCGCGAGGCGGGACGGGCGTGCACGCCGGCGGCGCGCTGTATCGGACAGGGAGGTTCCCATGACGCTCATCCTGGCGCTCGACCAGGGCACCACCTCCTCGCGGGCGATCCTGTTCCGGCCGGACCTGACGGTCGCGGCGCAGGCGCAGCGCGAGTTCCCGCAGCATTTCCCGGCGCCCGGCTGGGTGGAGCACGAGCCGGAGGACCTCTGGTCGACGATCGTCGCGACGGCCCGGGACGCGATCGCGAAGGCCGGGACGGACGCGTCCGGGATCGCGGCGATCGGCATCACGAACCAGCGCGAGACCGTGCTCGTCTGGGACCGGATCACGGGCGAGACGCTCGGCCGCGCGATCGTGTGGCAGGACCGGCGCACGGCGGAGGCCTGCGCGCGGCTGAAGCGCGAGGGCCACGAGGCCCTGATCCGGGAGCGGACGGGGCTGATCGTCGACCCCTACTTCTCGGGCACCAAGCTCGCCTGGCTCCTCGATACGGTGCCCGGCGCCCGGGCGCGCGCCGCCCGGGGCGAGCTCCTGTTCGGCACGGTCGATTGCTGGCTGATCTGGCGCCTGACGGGCGGGGCCGTGCACGCGACGGACGCGACCAACGCCTCGCGCACCCTGCTCTACGACATCCACCGCGGCGCCTGGGACGACGACCTGCTCGCGCTTCTGGGCATCCCGCGCTCGATGCTGCCGGAGGTGCGCGACTGCGCGGCCGACTACGGGGAGACGGTGCCGGACCTGTTCGGCGGCGCCCTCCCGATCCGCGGCGTCGCGGGCGACCAGCAGGCGGCGCTGATCGGCCAGGCCTGCTTCGCGCCCGGCATGGTCAAGTCCACCTACGGCACGGGCTGCTTCGCCCTCCTCAACACGGGCGGGACGCCGATCGCCTCGCGGAACCGCCTGCTCACGACCGTCGCCTACCAGTTCGACGGCCGGCGCTCCTACGCGCTCGAGGGCTCGATCTTCGTCGCGGGCGCCGTGGTGCAATGGCTTCGCGACGGGCTCGGCCTGATCGGCTCCGCGTCCGAGACGGGCCCCATGGCGGAGGCGGCCGACCCGGCCCAGGAGGTCTACCTCGTGCCGGCCTTCGTGGGCCTCGGCGCGCCCCATTGGGAGCCGGACGCGCGCGGGGCCATCTTCGGGCTCACGCGCAACACCGGCCCGCGGGAGCTCGCCCGGGCCGCGCTCGAGAGCGTGTGCTACCAGACGGCCGACCTCCTCGCCGCCATGCGGGCCGACTGGGCCGACGGGGAGGGGGCCGGCACGGTGCTGCGCGTCGACGGCGGCATGACGGCCTCGGACTGGACCATGCAGCGCCTCGCCGACCTCCTCGACGCCCCGGTCGACCGGCCCGTCGTGCAGGAGACGACGGCGCTCGGCGCGGCGTATCTCGCGGGGTTCCGGTCCGGCCTGCTGCCGGAGCCGGAGCGCTTCGCCGATTCCTGGCGGCTCGACCGCCGCTTCGCCCCGACCATCGGGCCGGAGGCGCGCGCCCGCAAGCTCGCCGGCTGGCGCCGCGCCGTGACGGGGCTGCTCGCCACGACGGCGCCCAGCTGATAGGGGCGGCCCATGCGTTCGACCTTCGCCTGCATCGACGGGCACACCTGCGGCAACCCGGTCCGCGTCGTCACGGGCGGGTCGATCCCGCACCTTGCGGGCGACACGATGTTCGCCCGTCGGCAGCACTTCATCCGGGACTACGACTGGATCCGCCGCGGCCTCATGTTCGAGCCGCGCGGCCACGACATGATGTCGGGCTCGATCCTGTACCCGCCGACCCGGCCCGATTGCGACGTCGGGATCCTCTACATCGAGACGTCCGGCTGCCTGCCCATGTGCGGGCACGGCACGATCGGCACCGTCACGATCGCGATCGAGCACGGGCTCGTCCACCCGCGGACGCCGGGCCTCCTCCGGCTCGACACGCCGGCCGGCCTCGTCGAGGCGCGCTACGTCGAGAACGGCCCCTACGTGGAGAGCGTGCGGCTGACGAACATCCCGTCCTTCCTGTACGGCACCGGCTATCCGGTGGAGGTCGAGGGGCTCGGGACGCTCATGGTGGACGTCGCCTACGGGGGCAACTTCTACGCGATCGTGGAGCCGCAGGCGGGGTTCACGGACGTCTCGGACGTGAACCCGTCCGAGCTGATCCGCTGGTCGTCGCGGCTGCGCGAGGCCTTCAACCGCGCCCACGCGATCGCCCATCCCGAGAACCCGGCCATCGACCGGCTGACCCACGTCATGTGGACCGGCAAGCCCCTGACGCCGGAGGGCACGGCCCGCAACGCCGTCTTCTACGGCGACAAGGCGATCGACCGTTCGCCCTGCGGCACCGGCACCTCCGCCCGCATGGCCCAGCTCGCGGCCCGGGGCGAGCTCGCGGAGGGCGACGTGTTCGTCCACGAATCCATCATCTCGTCCACGTTCTCGGGCCGGATCGAGGGCCGCGCGCGCGTCGGCGATCGCGACGCCATCGTCCCGTCCATCGAGGGCTGGGCCCGCGTGACGGGCTTCAACACGATCGTCATCGACGATCGCGACCCCTTCGCCCACGGCTTCTCGGTGACGGACCGGTAATATGAGCGACGACGACACGCCCGGACGGGCCGATCCCGAGGAGCTGGTGCTGGACGGGCCGGGCCCGTTCCAGATGCCGATCTGCACGGACCTGAAGGAGATCGCGGTCGGCGAGAGCCTGGCCGTGCTCCGCCTCGAGACGCTCGACGGCCAGCGCGTGGACGTGCCCGTGCCGATCGGCATGCTGGTCGAGCTCGGCGAGGCCTGCGAGGAGGCCCTCCACCAGGCCCTCCGCTCCCGCGAGGGCCCGGGCCTGCAATAGGGTCAGGCGGTCTCGAGCCGGCGGATCCCGCGGCCCCGCCTCGGTCAGGCTGAACGGTGGGAGCCTTGGGTCCCGGCCTGCGCCGGGACGAGCGGAGGGGTGGGTCCTCGCGGCGCGGGGTCGATCTTCGCGATCCCGTTTACCACTCGTTGACCGCGATCCCCGAGGGTGCCGGCCCGACCGAAGAAA
The DNA here is from genome assembly GCA_019695455.1 of Methylorubrum extorquens. Taxonomy (GTDB): domain Bacteria; phylum Pseudomonadota; class Alphaproteobacteria; order Rhizobiales; family Beijerinckiaceae; genus Enterovirga; species Enterovirga extorquens_A. The sequence goes on from JAEUAC010000004.1 coordinate 6,714, forward strand.
GGGTATCGATGTCCGACGAGATTGGGATCGCTGGCAACCGCGTCCGCTCCTTCGTGGAGCGCGTGGAGCAGCTGGAAGGCGAGATCGCGGCGCTCAACGAGGGCAAGAAGGAGGTGTTCGCCGAGGCCAAGGGCGAAGGCTTCGACGTCAAGATCCTGAAGGAGATCATCAAGCTCCGGAAGCAGGACCAGGAGGAGCGCGACGAGCACGAGACGCTGCTCGACGTCTACATGCGGGCCATGGAGCAGGCCGAGCCGGACAACGATCGCGGCGAGGCCAGGCAGGCCGCCTGACGGCGCTCGCGAAGGAAGGGGGCCGGTCCGGCCCCCTGGCGGATCAGCCGGGCATCGAGCCGACGTCGTTGGCGGTGCCCGGCACGGACCGCGCCTCCAGGACCTCCACCTTCGCCCGGAGCGCCTCCGTCTCGGCCCGGAGCGCCGCGACGCTGTCGCGCAGCACCTCGACCTCCTCGCGCGTCGCGACGTCCATGTCGCGGACCAGCCGTTCGAGCTGGCTCTTCACGGTGGTCTCGATCTCGCGCCGCACGCCCTGGGCGACGCCGGTCGCGTCCGTGACCAGGCGGGCGAAGCCGTCCATGAGGGGGGAGGGGCCGGCCATGGAGAACTCCTGTGCCGCGCGGAGAAGTCCGCCGCGGCGTCTGCGTCCACAGATGCTGTCGAACGGCCGCAACCGCAACCGGGCTTGACGGACGGCGAGCCCCGGTCCGACACCGCGCGGACGATTCCCCGGGGCCGCCGCCTCGACCGGAGGCCCGATGCCGCTCCTCGCGCTCCCCTTCCCGGCCATCAACCCCGTCGCGATCGCGATCGGGCCGCTCGCGATCCGCTGGTACGCGCTCGCCTACGTGGCCGGCATCGTCGGCGGCTGGTGGTATTCCCGCCGGCTCGCCGCCGAGGCGCG
>JAEUAC010000031.1 GCA_019695455.1 Methylorubrum extorquens
GGCCGATCACGGCGCTCTCGACCACGCCCGCGAGACCGTCGATCTCCGTCTCGACCTCCTTCGGGTAGACGTTGAACCCGCCCGTGATGACGAGGTCCTTGCCGCGCCCGATGATGTGGACGTAGCCGGCCTCGTCGACCTTGCCGAGATCGCCGGTGACGAAGAACCCGTCGGGCTTGATCTCGGCGGCCGTCTTCTCCGGCATCCGCCAATAGCCCTTGAACACGTTCGGTCCGCGCACCTCGATCATGCCGACCTCGCCATCCGCGACCGGCTCGCCCGTCTCGGGCTCGACGACGCGCAGCTCGACGTCGGGCAGCGGAAAGCCCACCGTCCCCGGCAGGCGGTCGCCGTCGTAGGGATTGGACGTGTTCATCCCCGTCTCGGTCATGCCGTAGCGCTCGAGGATGGCGTGTCCCGTCCGCTCCGAGAAGCTCCGGTGCGTCTCGGCGAGAAGCGGGGCGGAGCCCGACACGAAGAGCCGCATGCCCGCCGTCGCCTCCTTCGTCAGGCCCGGATGGGCGAGGAGGCGCGTGTAGAAGGTCGGCACGCCCATCATGGCGGTCGCGCGCGGCATCAGCCGCATGACCTCGTCGGGATCGAACTTCGGGCAGAACAGCATGGACGCGTCCGACATCATCGCGACGTTGGTGGCCACGAACAGCCCATGCACGTGGTAGATCGGGAGGGCGTGGATCAGGACGTCCGTCGACCGGAAGCGCCACAGGTCGCGCAGCGTCGCGGCGTTGGAGACGAGGTTGCCGTGCGTGAGCATGGCGCCCTTCGACCGGCCGGTCGTGCCCGACGTGTAGAGGATCGCCGCCAGGTCGTCCGCCTCGACGACGGCCGTCGGAAAGGCGTGCGACTGCTCGGCCGCGAGATCGGCGAGCGAGCCGGCGCCGGCCGGATCCAGCGTCTCGACGCCCGCCTCGTGGCGTTCCGCCAGCGCCGCGATGCCGTCCCGCTTCGCGGGGTCGCAGATCACGAGCGCGGGCTCGGAATCGCCGACGAAATACTCGATCTCGGCCAGCGTGTAGGCCGTGTTGAGCGGCAGGTAGACGGCGCCGAGGCGCAGACAGGCGAGGTAGAGGACCAGGGCCTCGACGCTCTTCTCGACCTGGACGACGACGCGGTCGCCCGTCTCGACGCCGCGCGTCGCGAGGGCGTTGGCCATGCGGCCCGAGCCGAGGATCAGGTCCTCGTAGGTCCAGGTGCGGCCGGCCGGATCCTCGACCGCGACCTTCGTCGCGTCGGCGATCGCGTCCGAGAGATGCTGGAACAGGTTGGCGTTCATGAGGCGTCGGCGAGTTCACGGACGGGAAGATCGGGGCGGGCCAGCTTCCGGATCGCGGGCGCCGCGATGACTTCGCGCTTCTCCGCGTAAGCCTCGTGGTTCCGCTCGATCTCGGACAGGTCGTAGCAGTAGTTGACCATCAGGCCGTGCGATTGCCTCAGGCCCTTGGGCGAGAGGTCGCCGAGGAAGTTGAGCCGTTCCAGCCGCGCGCCGTTGCCGAGATGGAAGCGGGCGACGGGGTCGACGGGACGCCCGCGATCGGTCTTGGCCTTGAGGAAGTAGGTGGCGGCCGCGCCGACGAGCACGCGCCGCGCCGCCTCGACCTGCTCCGGATCGCCGGCCCAGGCGGGATCGGCGAGACCCGCCAGGACCTCGCGCTCGTCGGCGTCGAACCCGCCCTCCTCCGTGCCCGAGACGCCCTTCAGCCAGCGGGCGAAGCCCGGCACCGGCGAGAGCGTCACGAAGGTGCGCAGGTTCGGCAGGTCGCGCTTCAGGTCCTCGGCCACCTGCTTGATGAGGAAATGGCCGAACGAGACGCCCGCCAGTCCCGCCTGCGTGTTGGAGATGGAATAGAACACCGCCGTCGTCGCGTCCTTCGGGCGCAGCGGCGCCCGTTCGGGATCGAGCAGCGGCGCGATGGCGGCCGGCATCTCGCTCGTGAGCGCCACCTCGACGAAGATCAGCGGCTCGTCGGCGAGCTGCGGGTGGAAGAAGGCGAAACAGCGCCGGTCCGGCGGCTCGAGCCGGGCCCGGAGGTCGTTCCAGCCGTCGATCGCGTGCACGGCCTCGTAGCGGATGATGCGCTCGAGGATCGTCGCGGGCGTCGACCAGTCGATCGGCCGCATGACGAGGAAGCCGCGGTTGAACCAGGACCCGAACAGGTGGAGGAAATCCGCGTCGACGGCCCTCAGGTCCGGCCGCGCCGACAGGTGGGCGATCAGCTCGGCCCGCATCCGCACGAGCGCCGCGGTCGCCCCGGGCGCGACGTTGAGGCGCCGGAAGAGCTCCTGCCGCCGGGATTCGGCCGCCTGGTGCAGGTCCGCCACGGCACCAGGGCCGGGGTCGCGCCGATAGGTCTCGATCGCGGCCTCGAGCCTCGCCTCGTCCGGCCCGAACCGGTCCGCGAGCGCGGTCAGGAACGCGAGGCGGGTCTCGAGCGGCGCCGCCTCGTAGCCCTCGATCAGGGTGCGGGCGAGGGCCACGCCGGACGCCTCGCCGCGCCGCGAGAGCAGCGCCTCCGCGATGTCGGCCAGGTCGCCCGTGCGAACGGCCTCGCGCGACCATCCGAGCAGCGAGCGTCCGCGCTCTCCGAGGGATTGGACGAGGTCGTTGAAGAAGGAGGCCGCCATCGCGTCCGATCCTAGAGGCTTCGCCGGCGGGCCGCCAGTCTCCGGCCCCGTCCGCCGAGGCAGGAACGGGGTCGGTGCGGCCGAGTTGAGCGGCCATGGCCAAGCTCGCCGCCTACGCCGCGAAGCGCGACTTCGACAAGACCGCCGAGCCGCGCGGCGAGGAGGGAGCGGCGGCCGGATCGGCCTTCGTGATCCAGAAGCACGACGCGTCGCGGCTCCACTACGACCTCCGCCTGGAGCTCGACGGCGTGATGCTGAGCTGGGCCGTGGCCAAGGGCCCGAGCCTGGTGCCCGGCGACAAGCGGCTCGCGATCCATGTCGAGGACCACCCGATCGCCTACAACACCTTCGAGGGCACCATCCCCAAGGGCCAGTACGGGGGCGGGACGGTGCTCCTGTGGGACCGGGGCGAGTGGGCGCCCGAGGCCGATCCCCGCAAGGGCATGAAGAAGGGCCACCTCGACTTCCGCCTCGACGGCGAGAAGCTGCGGGGGCGGTTCCACCTCGTCAGGCTGCGGAAGAAGGCCGGCGAGAAGCAGGAGGCCTGGCTCCTCATGAAGGCGGAGGACGAGTTCGCCCGGGCGGACGGCGATCCCGACATCCTGGAGGAGGCGCCGCTCTCGGTCGCGACCGGCCGCGACCTCCCCGCCATCGCGGCGGAGAAGGGCGGCGCGACCTGGGACACGGATCGCGGATCCGCCGCGGAGGCGCGGGCGACGGCCAAGGGCCGGACGCGGAGCGCCGCCGCCGCGGACGACAGGGACAAGAGCGCGGCGAAGCCCGCGAAACGCGCCGTGGCCCGCGCCGAGAAGCGCGATCCGATGCCGCGCCAGGTCGAGCCCTGCCTCGCGACCCTCGTCTCGACCGTGCCCGGCGGCGCCGAATGGCTCCACGAGATCAAGTGGGACGGCTACCGCCTGCTCGTGTTCCGGACGCGCGGCACCGTCACGATCCGGACGCGCCGGGGGCACGACTGGACGAGCCGCTTCCCGGCCATCGCCGAGGCGGTCGCGGCCCTGCCGGTCGACGACGTCGTGCTCGACGGCGAGGGCGTCGTCGCGGGCGAGACGGGCGTGTCGTCGTTCTCGGCACTGCAGAAGGCGCTGTCCGACGAGGGCGGGCGGATCGCGCGCGACGCGGTGCTCTACGCCTTCGACCTCCTCTACCTCGACGGCGAGGACCTGCGGGCCCTGCCGCTCGCGGAGCGCAAGGCGCGGCTCGCGACGCTCGTGCGGCCCGAGGGGCCCGGCGCGCTGCGGCTGTCCGAACACCTCGAGGGCGGCGGGGCCGCCATGGTGCGCAATGCCTGCCGGCTCGGGTTGGAAGGAGTCATCTCCAAGCGCGCCGACAAGCCCTACCGGTCCGGGCGCGGGCTCGACTGGGTCAAGACGAAGTGCACCGACCGGCAGGAATTCGTCATCGGCGGCTTCGCGCCGTCGGGCGCGGCGAAGCGCGCGATCGGCTCGCTCCTGCTCGGCTTCCACGAAGGCGGCGCGCTGGTCCATGCCGGCCGGAGCGGGACCGGCTTCACGGCCGAGAGCGCCCGCGACCTCTGGAAGCGGCTGGAGCCCATGAAGCGCGCGCGGTCGCCCTTCGACGGCAGCCGACTGACGGCGGCCGAGCGCCGGGACGCCGTCTACGTCGAGCCGACGCTGGTCGCCGAGATCGAGTTCCGCGGCTGGACGGACGACCGGCATCTCCGCCACGCCGCCTTCAAGGGCCTGCGCGAGGACAAGGCGCCGGACGAGATCGTGCGCGAGGTGCCCGCCGACGCGACGCCGGAGCCGGCCCCCGCTCACCGCCGGACCCGCGCCGCCAAGGCCCCGGCGGGCGGCGACGCCGTCGCGGGCGTGACCCTGACGCATCCCGAACGGGTCCTCTGGGATCACGGCCTCACGAAGAAGGGCCTGGCCGAGTACTATGCCGGCATCGCCGACTGGATCCTGCCGCAGATCGCCGGGCGGCCGCTCTCCCTCGTGCGCTGCCCCAACGGGGCGGGCGACAAGTGCTTCTTCCAGAAGCATTCCTGGGCGGGGCTCGGCGAGAGCGTCCGGCGCGAGATGGTGCGGGACGAGGGCGGCGAGGAGGAGGTCCTGTACGTCGAGGACATCGCCGGGATCGTGTCCCTGGTCCAGGCGAGCGTGCTCGAGATCCATCCCTGGGGCGCGACCATCGCCGACGTGGACCGCCCCGACCGGATCGTCATGGACCTCGATCCCGGCGAGGGGGTCGCCTGGGCGGACATCGTCGCGGGCGCCCGCGACCTGCGGGAACGGCTCGGCCGCTCGGGCCTCGAGAGCTTCGTGAAGACGACGGGCGGCAAGGGGCTGCACGTCGTGGTGCCCCTCCGGCCCGATGCCGCCTGGGCGACCGTGAAGGCCTTCGCGGCGGACCTGTCGGCCACGCTCGAACGGGACAGCCCCGAGCGCTACGTCGCCAAGTCCGCCAAGGCCGCCCGCACGGGGCGCATCTACGTCGACTACCTCCGCAACGGCCGCGGCGCGACGGCGGTGGCGGCCTATTCGACCCGGGCCCGGCCCGGCGCGACGGTCGCCGTGCCGCTCGCCTGGGAGGAGCTGAGCGCCGGCCTCGATCCCGCGAGCTTCACGACCGAGACCGTGCCGCGACGGCTCGCCCGCCTGAAGGCGGATCCCTGGGCCGCCATGGCCGGCCTCGACCAGGGATTGCCGCAGGCGGATCGGCCGGTCCGCAAGCGAAAGTGAGCGTCCTCCCTGCGGGCGACGGGTCGCCCTCGGGTCCGCGAGGGTCGGGCCGGGCCGGCCACCCGGGCGGAACCGGCCCCGGACGGGTCACGTTGAGCCCCCGAACCGGACAGGATTTCCATGGCCAAAGTCGTCGCCGATCAACGCGTTCGCCAGGGAGGGAAGGGCAAGCCCGTCCTGATCGTGCTCGTCGCGAGCCTGATCCTGCTCGGGATCTACATGGTGGGCCTCATGTCCTGGAGCGGCTCCAACACGCCGACCAGCCCGCAGCAGAACTCGTCGCAGCAATCGAACGCTCCCGCCTCGTCGTCGTCCGCGACCTCTGGCGTTCCGTCGACGAATCCGGCCTACCCGGCGCCGGCCGCTCCCGCCTCCGGGACGCCCGGCAGCGCTGCGACCCAGCGCTGATCGTCGACGAACCGCGAGCGGGACGGTCCCGCTCGCGACCGCGGACATCGTCATGGTGATGGTCAGACGCATCGCGGCCGCCCTCGTGGCCGCTTTCGTCGTTGCGACGGCAGCGCTTCCCCCCGCCTCGGCCCAGCCCC
>JAEUAC010000368.1 GCA_019695455.1 Methylorubrum extorquens
CCGGGCCCGCGGGCGTCCGGCCGGACGCCGCCGCCGCGCCGCCGGTCCAGCCGCCGCGTCCGGCCGGCCCCGCGGGCGCGGAGGGCGCCGACCTCCTCGCCCGCTTCGCCAAGGGCGCCGGGATCGACCCCGCCCTGCTCGCCTGGCGCGACCCGGGCGACACGGCGGAGGAGATGGGGGCGCTGGTGCGGCTCGCCGCCGACAGCGTGAAGCAGCTCCTCGCCGCCCGCACGGAGGCCAAGCGCGTGGCCCGCACGGGCAGCCACACGACCATCCAGGCGCTCGACAACAACCCGCTCAAGTTCGCGCCGACGGCCGACGAGGCGCTCCGCATCATGCTCGGGCGCCCGACGGGCGGCTATCTCGACGCGCGCCGGGCCTTCGCCGAGAGCTTCAAGGACCTGAAGTCCCACCAGGTGAAGACCTATTCCGGGATGCAGCACGCGCTGCGCCTCCTCATGGAGGACCTCGATCCGGCGACCATCGAGGAGAGCCAGGGCGGCGGCGGCTTCCTGGGCTCGCGCAAGGCGAAGCTGTGGGACCTCTACCGGACCCGGTGGGACACGCTGACCTCCCCGCACGAGGACGGCATGGTCGACGCGTTCATGATGTTCTTCGCCGAGTGCTACGACCGGGGAGGGGGCAGCAAATAGGAGGACGGGCTTGTTCTTCGGATCGCTTGCTCCGAGGCCGCCCGTGGCCCTATAGCCCATGCGGGCAGAAGAGCTTTCCGCAATGTCGTGGACCAGCAAGGTCGTGTGGTCGGAAGGCCTGTTCCTTCGGCCGCATCACCTGCAGCAGAGCGACCGGTATCTCGAGAACCTGGTCGAGAGCCGGGTCCGCCACGTCACGCCGTATCCGTGGGGGTTCTCGCTGATCGAGATCGACCGCGATCTGTCCCAGCAGAGCAAGTTCTCCGTCCGCCGCGCGGCGGGCGTGATGCCGGACGGCACGCCGTTCGACGTCCCGGGCTCGTCGCCCATCCCCGAGCCGATCGACGTGCCGGAATCGGCCGCCAAGCAGATCCTGTGGCTGTCCGTGCCGCTCGGCGCGGCGAACACGCGCGAGGTCGAGGACCGGGACGCCGACTCGGCCAGCCGCTTCTACCCGGCGACCGAACTCCTGATCGACGCGACCTCGCCCATCCGGGCCGAGGAGGAGATCGACGTCGCGCATCCGCGCCTCTCCTTCGAGCTGCGGAAGACCGCCAAGCCCGGCTATGTCGGGCTGCCGATCGCCCGCGTGCTGGAGGTGCGCGACCGCCAGATCGTGTTCGACGAGCGGTTCGCCCCGCCCGTGCTCGCCTGCTCGGCGCATCCCGTGGTGGACGGCTGGACGGACAGGGTCATCGGCTGGATCGACAACAAGCTCGAGGAGCTGGCGCGCTACGCGGCCGATCCGACCGCCGGCGGCGGCCTGCAGAGCGCGGATTACTTCATCCTGCAGCTCCTCAACCGGCACATCCCGGTGCTGAAGCACTTCCGGCAGTCGCGCTACGTGCATCCGGAGCGGCTCTACGAGGAGTTCCTGCGGATCGCGGGCGAGCTCGCGACCTTCGCGTCCGCGGAGCGCCGGGCCCGCACGTATCCGGCCTACGACCACGACAACCTGGAGGAGACGTTCGCGCCCGTCCTGCGGGACATCCAGGACTTCCTGTCCGCCCAGCTCGGGCGCCGGGCCATCCGGCTCGAGATCGTGGAGCGCGCGCCGAACGCGTTCGTGTCGACCATCCGGGATCGCAACCTCTTCCGGAACGCGGGCCTCGTGCTCGAGGTCGCGGCCCGGCGGCCCCTGACCGAGATCCAGTCCCAGTTCCCGCACCTCTTCAAGGTCGGCCCCAACACGAAGATGAACGAGATCGTCCACGCCCATCTGCCGGGCGTCGGCCTCGTCCACCTGCCGACGCCGCCGCCGCAGATCCGGGCCATCACCGACCACGTCTACTTCCTGCTCGACCGGCAATCGCCGCTCTGGCCGGAATTCTCGGTGGCGAGCTCGATCGGCATGCACTTCTCGGGCGACTGGCCCGAGCTCGAACTCGAACTCTGGGCCGTCCTCGAAGGCCGGCGCTGACGGGAGGGGCCGATGAGCGATCCGTTCGGGCGGAACGACCGCACCATCATCATGCCGAATCCCGGCGGACGCCGGCCCG
>JAEUAC010000292.1 GCA_019695455.1 Methylorubrum extorquens
GCGGGCCAGATCCGGCCTTGATGGCGGGACGGGACCCGGCCCCGCCGCCGCCGCGCGGCGGGCCCGTCCGACTCCCGCCCCATCCGGCGGGGCTCCGCATCGGCCTCTACGGCGGGTCCTTCGATCCGCCCCATGCGGGCCACCGCCACGTCGCGCTCGCGGCCCTGCGGCGGCTCGGGCTCGACCGGCTGTGGTGGATCGTCGGCCCCGGCAACCCGCTGAAGGACCACGGCCGGCTCCCCGGCGTCGCCGCCCGGGTCGCGGCCTCCCGGCGGGTCGCGGCCCATCCCCGGATCGTCGTCACGGATTTCGAGGCGGCGCTCGGCTTCCGCTTCACGGTCGACACCATCCGCCACGCCGCCGCGCAGGGCCGCGGCGCGCGCTTCGTCTACGTCATGGGGGCGGACAGCTTCGCGACCCTGCACCGCTGGCGCGACTGGCGCGCCATCGGCCGGCTCGTGCCGATCGTCGTCGTGGACCGGCCGGGCTGGGGCCTGAAGGCGCTCGCCTCGCCGGCGGCCCGCACCTTCGCGGCGGGCCGCAGGACGGCCGGGGCCTTCTGGGCGGACGGATCCTTGCCCCGCTGGACCTTCCTCGCCGAGCCCCGGTCGGCGCTCTCGTCGACGGCCTTGCGGGCCGCCGCGGAGGCCATCCGCTCGACCGAGGTTGAAAGAGGCCGGCCTGCCACATTATCTTACGTCCGCGATGCTAGGCTTGCGGCGTCGACGGAGTTTCGAGCGCTGAACCATCTTTCGGTCCGCGAGGCGGATGCGCCTCCCCCCGCCACGCTCACGGACGCGTCCGGCACGCCGCCCCGACCGGTCGAGGACGTCCTCGCCGTCGCGATGGCATGCCTCGACGACATGAAGGCGGACGAGGTGATCCAGATCGACCTCGCGGGGCGCACCTCGCTGGCGGACACGATGGTGATCGCGTCCGGCCGCTCGGCCCGCCATGTCGGCTCCATCGCCGAGCGCGTCGTGACGGGCCTCAAGGAAGCCGGCCACGGGCGCGTGCGCGTCGAAGGCTTCCCGGCCTGCGACTGGGTGCTGATCGACGCGGGCGACGTCATCGTCCACGTCTTCCGGCCCGAGGTGCGCGGCTTCTACAACCTCGAGAAGATGTGGGGCACCGATCGCCCGGCGGACCAGCCGGCCGCCTGATCGCGCGCCCCCGGTGCTCCCGTGCGGCTCGGGCTGGTCGCGATCGGCCGCCTGAAACGGGGACCGGAACAGGATCTCGCGGACCGCTACCGGACGCGCTCGGACGCGCTCGGCCGCTCCCTGGGCATCGCGGCCCTGGACGTCGCCGAATACCCCGAGGGACGGGCCCGCTCCGCCCCGGAGCGCCTGGTCGAGGAGGCGACGGCCCTCCTGTCCCGCGCCGGACCGGGCCGGCTGGTCGCCTTCGACGAACGCGGCACCTCGCCCACCTCCGAGGAGTTCGCGGCCACGCTCGGCCGCTGGCGCGACGAGGGCGCGTCGGCCACCTTCGCCATCGGCGGGCCGGACGGCCTCTCGCCCGCGATCCGGGACCGGGCGGCGCTGGTGGTCTCCTTCGGACGGCTCACCATCCCGCACGGCCTCGTGCGGGTGCTGGTCCTGGAGCAGCTCTACCGGGCCCTGACGATCCTCGCCGGCCATCCCTACCACCGGGGCGAACCGTGATCCGGCTCCGCGCGGCGGCGCTCGCGCTCGCGATCGCGCTCCCCGGGATCGCGACCGCCCAGACCGAGGCCGAGACGCCCCTCGGGCGTCTCGAGGCCGAACGGGCGCGGAGCGAGGAGGCCCTGCGCGAGGCGAGAACGCGGGCCGGCGTCAGCGCCGACACGGAGCGGCGCCTGGCGGGCGAGGCGGCCGACCTCCAGGCCGACCGCGCGAAGCTCGCGGCGGCGCTCGTGGAGGCCGCGGCCCGGCATCGGGAGACGGAGGAGAAGGTCGCCGCGAGCGAGGATCGGATCGCGGAGTACAGGCGCCGGGCGCAGGACGTCGCCCAATCGCTCGAGACGCGCCGCGGCGCCCTGACGGAGGTGCTGGCCGCCCTGCAGCGCATGAACCGGCGCGACGGGCCGGCCATCCTGATCCGGGCGGACGACATCCTGGCGGCCGTGCGCGCCTCGCTCGTGCTCGGCACCGTGCTGCCCGGCCTGAAGCAGGACGTGGAGACGGTCGCGGCAGACCTCGCGGCGCTGGTCCGGTTGCGGGCCGACACGGCGGCCGAACAGGCGGCGCTCGGTCGGGAGCGCGACTCGCTCGCCGTCGAGACGCGGCGGCTCGCGATCCTCGGCGCCTACCGTCGGCAGCAGCTCGCGGCCGTCGAGACCGATCTCGGGGCCGAGCGCGACCGGGCCGCGGCGTTCGGCCGCGAGGCCGAATCGCTGCAGGATCTCGTGGCCCGGCTCGAACAGGAGATCGACGCGGCGCGCCGCGGCACGGAGGACGCCCGCCGGGCGAGGGAGGCCGAGATCCGGACCGTGCGGGACCGGATCGCGGCCGCGACCCTCGGCGAAGCGCCCCGTCTGGCGCCCCGTCTCCCCTTCGCGCAGGCGAGAGGGAGCGTCGCGCGGCCCGTCTCGGGACCCGTCCGGCGGGAGTTCGGGGCCGGCGACGGCCAGGGCGGAACGGCGCGCGGCATCCTCATCGCGGCGCCGTCCGGTGCGGTGGTCACGGCGCCGGCCGACGGCTGGGTGGCGTATGCGGGCCCGTTTCGGACCTACGGACGACTCTTGATCATCAATGCCGGCGGCGGCTACTATCTCTTGCTCGCCGGGCTCGGTCGGATCGGCGTCGACGTCGGTCAGTTCGTCCTGTCGGGCGAACCGGTCGGCCAGATGGGCGGGACCGTGTCGGCATCCGCGGCGTCTGGCGACGTTGAGGCCGGCGAAACCGGCCTCTATGTAGAGTTCCGCAAGGACGGCGGGCCGATCGACCCCTCGCCCTGGTGGGTTCGGTCTCACGGCGAAAAGGCTCGCGGCTGATGCGCAAATTGTCACTCGTTCTCGCCGGTGCCCTGATGGGGGCCGGCGCTGCGACCGTCGCGACGCAGACCCATCTCCTCTCCTCGACGAGCGCGGTGGCGGCCTCCGCCGAGACCTACCGCCAGCTCAGCCTGTTCGGCGACGTCTTCGAGAAGGTGCGCACGGACTACGTCGAGAAGCCAGACGAGGCGAAGCTGGTTGAGTCGGCCATCAACGGCATGCTCACCTCGCTCGATCCGCACTCCTCCTACATGGACCCGAAGAGCTTCCGGGACATGCAGGTCCAGACCTCCGGCCAGTTCGGCGGCCTCGGAATCGAGGTCACGATGGAGGACGGCCTCGTGAAGGTCGTCACCCCGATCGACGACACGCCCGCGGCCCGCGCCGGCATCATGGCGAACGACGTCATCGTGCAGATCGAGGACGACCAGGTGCAGGGCCTCACCCTGAACCAGGCGGTCGACAAGATGCGCGGCCCCGTGAACACGCCCGTGCGCCTCAAGCTGCAGCGCCCGAACCAGAAGGACGCGATCGACGTCACGCTGAACCGGGACATCATCCGCATCCGGCCCGTCCGCTCCCGCGTCGAGGGCGACGTCGGCTACCTGCGCGTGACCCAGTTCAACGAGCAGACCTACGAGGGCCTGCGCGCCGCGATCGAGAAGCTGACGACCGAGATCGGCGCGGACAAGCTGAAGGGCTTCGTGCTCGACCTGCGCAACAACCCGGGCGGCCTGCTCGACCAGGCCATCCTCGTCTCCGACGCCTTCCTCGACCGGGGCGAGATCGTCTCGACCCGGGGCCGCAACGCCGACGAGAACCAGCGCTTCAACGCGAAGTCCGGCGACCTCACCAAGGGCAAGCAGGTCGTGGTCCTGATCAACGGCGGCTCGGCCTCGGCGTCCGAGATCGTGGCCGGCGCCCTGCAGGACCACAAGCGCGCGACGCTGCTCGGCACGCGCTCCTTCGGCAAGGGCTCCGTCCAGACCGTGATCCCGCTCGGCGGCAACGGCGCGGTGCGTCTCACGACGGCGCGCTACTACACGCCCTCCGGCCGCTCCATCCAGGCCAAGGGCATCGAGCCGGACCAGGAGATCCTGCAGGACATCCCGGACGAGCTGAAGGGTCGCGACGAGACCAAGGGCGAAGCCGGCCTGCGCGGCCACCTGAAGAACGGCGAGGAGAAGGGCGGGTCGTCCGCCTACGTCCCGCCGGATCCGACGAAGGACAAGCAGCTCATCGCCGCCTACGATCTCCTGCGCGGGATCAAGAAGGGCGCCGAGAACACGGCCGCCCCCGTGCCGGCCGACAAGCCGGCGCCCGTCCCGAACTGAGCCGACCCGGCCGGGCCTCGCGCCCGGCCTGCCGGCGGCCTGGTCCGCCGCCTGCGGTTGCGGCCGGCCCGACCCGCGACCGGCGGACTTGCGCGGCGGCCCCACTTGCCCCGAACGTGGCCCGGATGATTCGCGGCCGCATGGCCGGGCCCGTGAAGGCGAGAGCGCTGTCGGTTGGATACGACCTCCGATGACCTGACGCGGCCCCTCGGCGCCAAGCGGGCCGGCGCGGCCCCGCGGAGCGCCGGTCTGCGACGCGCGATCCCGGTCGCCGGGATCGTGGCCGCCTGCCTCGTATCGGCGTTCCTCGTCTACGGCTTTCTGCTGGGCGATCCGCAGGGCGGCCTGCCCCGCGAGCGGGTCGACATCGCCGAGCGTCCGGCCCGGCCCGACGCCGCGCCGACCGCGCCAGCCTCCTCCGATCCGGTCGTGACGTCGCTCGCGCGCCAGGACGCGACGGCCATCGAGCGCGCGTCGGGGGTCTCGGTCATGCGCCCGCCCGGCACCGCGGCCCCGGAGGCGCTGATCGTGCGCGTGCCGGACGACGTGTCCCTCTCGCTCGCCCCGGCGCCCGATCCGCGGCTCGTCGACCGGACGCGGGCCGGCGCGCTGCCGCGCATCGGGCAGGACGGCGCGAAGCCCCTCGACGTCTACGCACGCCCGGCGACCGGCCTGCCGGACGGCGCCGCCCCGGCGGGTCGCGTCGCGATCGTCGTCGGCGGGCTCGGCATCAGCGCCGCCGGCACCCGGGACGCGATCGCCCGGCTGCCGCCGGCCGTGACGCTCGCCTTCGCGCCCTACGGCCAGGATCTCGACGGCATGGCGGCACGCGCGCGGAGCGACGGCCACGAGATCATGCTCCAGGTGCCCATGGAGCCCTTCGACTATCCCGACAGCGATCCCGGCCCGCACACGCTGACGGCGGCGGCGCGTCCGGCCGACAACATCGAGCACCTCCATTGGGCGATGGGCCGGTTCCCCGGCTACGTGGGCATCGTCAACTACATGGGCGGCAAGCTCACGGCGGACGAGAAGGCGCTGTCGCCCGTGCTGCGCGAGATCGGCGCCCGGGGGCTCGCCTTCCTGGACGACGGCTCCTCGGCGCGGTCCGTCGCGACCGGCTTCAAGGGGGAGACGCCGGTCCGTCGCGCGGACGGCGTGGTCGACGGGATCGGCCGCGCGGACGCGATCGACAAGGCGCTCGAGAGGCTCGAGGCGGCGGCCCGCGGGGGCGGCGTCGCGATCGGCACCGCCACGGCGCTGCCGCTGTCGCTCGATCGCATCGAGCGCTGGGCGAAGGGCCTCGAGGCGCGCGGCATCCTGCTCGTGCCCGCGAGCACGGCCTTCCGGTCCGAGCGCCGCAACGCGCTCGCGCGCTAGGGACATCATGGTGAAGCTGCCGTACCGGCCCTGCGTCGGCGTCGCCCTGTTCGACCGGGAGGGTCGGGTCTTCGTCGGGCGCCGGCTGCGCAAGGCAGGCCCGGAGCACGTCGACGACACGCATGCCTGGCAGATGCCGCAGGGCGGGATCGATCCCGGCGAGGAGCCGCTGGCGGCGGCGACGCGCGAGCTCTGGGAGGAGACGGGCGTCCGCTCGGCCCGCCTGCTCGCCGAGGCGCCCGGCTGGTACAGCTACGACCTCCCCGAGGCGGTCGCGGGCCGGGCCTGGAAGGGCCGCTACGGCGGCCAGACGCAGAAATGGTTCGCGTTCCTGTTCACGGGTCCCGAGACGGAGATCGCCATCGCGACCCCCGGCGGGCACGATCCCGAATTCGACGCGTGGCGCTGGGAGCGGCTCGCCGCCGTGACGGACCTCATCATCCCGTTCAAGCGCCCGGTCTACGAGAAGGTGGTGGCGGCCTTCGCGCCGCTCGCCGCGAGCCTTGCCCGCGGCACGGAGCCGTCCGGGACCGTTCGGCAGGATGACTGAGACGATCGACCGCCTCTACGAGGCGATCCTGCGGGCCCGCTCGGCCGATCCGGCCCAGTCCCGCACGGCGAAGCTCCTGCGGGAGGGCGTGCCGAAGATGTCGAAGAAGCTCGTCGAGGAGGCCGCCGAGGTCGCCCTCGACGCCGTCTGCGGCGACCGGCGGCACGTGATCGAGGAGAGCGTCGACCTCGTCTACAACCTCACGGTCCTGTGGGCCGAACTCGGCATCGTGCCGGGCGAGGTCTGGGCGGAGATGGAGCGGCGCGAGCGGACGCTCGGCATCGCCGAGAAGCTGCCCAAGCTGAAGGGCTGACCGCGACCCTCGCCCGTCTCCCCCTGCCGCTCGTCCCGGCGAAGGCCGGGACCCAGGCCGGGCATGGATCCCGACTTGCGTCGGGATGAGCGGGTGGTCGGCAACCCTCACCCGTGGCCCCCCTGCCGCTCGTCCCGGCGGAGGCCGGGAACCAGGGCCGGGCCTGGATCCCGACTTGCGTCGGGATGAGCGGAGGGTGGAAACTCTCGCCGTCTCGCCCACCGCTCGTCCCGGCGGAGGCCGGGACCCAGGCCGGGCGTGGACCCCGAACCCGCGTCGGCAGCTCGGGAACGGTCAGGCCGCGAGCCGGGCCCGGACCTCCGCCGCGCTCGCGACGGTGCCGCCGGCCTCCCCGACGGCCCGGATCGCGGCCTCGACGCGGGCGAGGTTGCCCGTCGTCGTGCCGAAGGGCGCGTCCTCGAGGCCGACCCGCACGTGGCCGCCGCGGGCCACGGCCAGCGGGACGAGGGGGGCGATCTCGACGCCGAGGCCGGCCACCATCCAGGGCTGGCCGGGCGCCTCGCGCTCCAGAAGGGCCAGGTAGGCGTCGAGCGCGAAGGGTTCGGGCGGGAAGCCGAACGTGAAGGCGTCGGAGAACATGAAGCGGTAGACGGGCGGCGGGCAGCCCGGCTGCAGCCGCGCCAGGGCGGCGCCGAGCCGCAGGAAGCCCGGCTCGTAGATCGCGTAGCTCGGGACGGCGCCGAACCGCGCCGCGAGCGCGAGGCCGTGCCGGACGTGCTCGCCGGGATTGGCGTAGACGGAGCCGGCGCCGCCCTCCGCGATCTCGGCTGCGGTCGCGAGGTTGATGGAGCCCGGATCGACCACGCCCCATTCGAGGAGGCCGCGGCGGCCGAGCTCCTCCACGGCCCGGTAGCGCGCCGCCACGGCGCCCGGCGCGAAGGCGTCGGCCGACTGGACGAAGGGGAGGGTCGGATAGACGACGACGTCCTCGACCCCCCGGATGCCCTCGATGACGGCCGCGTAGGTCTCCGGATCGTCGTCCTGCAGGCCGGTCCGCGGGTCGTAGGCGTGGACATGGACGATGGCGGCGCCGGCCCGGGCGCAGGCGATGCCGTCCGTCACGAGCTCCGCGATCGTGAGCGGCATGGCGGGCTGGCGCGCCCGCGACCACGGCCCGTTCAGGGCGACCTCGACCCAGGTCGGGGATGTCGCCGGCGCGGCGCGGGAGAGGGTCACGGCGCGAGCCGGCCTATTGCCGCGCCCACATGATGCGGGCGATCCAGTCGACCTCGGCCATCGGGATGCTCCGCTCCGGGTGGTCGGGATTGAGGGACAGGAGCTCGATCACCTTGGCCGTGCGGCGCTTCAGCTCCTTGGCCATGACCTCGCCCGCCTTGGTGCGGACGACGACGCGGTCGCCCCGGTGGATGTTGGCGGTCGGCGACACGATGACGACGTCGCCCTCGCGGTAGAGCGGCCGCATGGAATCGCCCTGTACCTCGAGCGCGAAGACCCGCTCGCGCGCGAGGTCGGGAAACTCGATCTCCTCCCAGCCGGGCCCGCCGGCCGGCATGCCGTCCTCGGTGCAGAGCCGGCCCGCGCCGGCCTGGGCCAGCCCGATCACGGGTACGGCCGCCCGGCCCGGCCCGGCCTCCGGCTCGATCAGGCGCATGAACTCGTCGAGGCTCGCGCCCGTCGCGGCCAGAACCTTGGCGACGGATTCCGTCGAGGGCCAGCGGTCCCGGCCGTCCGGCCCCTGGCGCTTGGACCGGTTGAAGCTCGTCGCGTCCAGGCCCGCCTTGCGGGCCAGTCCCGAAGCCGATAGCCCGTAACGCTCCGCCAGCCGGTCGATCGCCGTCCAGATCCGGGCGTGAGACAGCATGGCGGCACGCCTTCAGGGTAAGAACATCGGCCTAGCGTAGGAAATAATACGTTTAGGCGCCCGCGCAACGCTTTTCTACTCGAGACCGGTCGGGTCCATGACGCTCATCTACAAGATCACGCCGGCCGCGGCCTGGGACGCCGCCGTCGCGGCCGGCGCCTTCGCGGGCGCGCCCGTCGACGTGCAGGACGGCTTCATCCATCTCTCGACGGCCGCGCAGGCGGCCGAGACGGCGCGGCGGCACTTCGCCGGCCAGTCCGGCCTGGTCCTCGTCGCGATCGACCAGGACGCGCTCGGGCCGGACCTCGTCTACGAGCCGTCCCGGGGCGGCGACCTCTTCCCGCACCTGTTCGGCGCCCTGCCGGTCTCGGCGGCCCGGAGCGTCGTGCCCATCGCGGCCGGCCCGGACGGCGCGCCCGTCCTGCCGCTGCCGGAGGCCGCGGCCGGCGATCCGGCCTCGGCCGGCTGGGCCGTCCGCCCGCAGGAGGGCTTCATCGAGGCCGTCGGTCCCCTGTGGTTCCGGCCGGAGCGGGCCGGTCCCGCCTTCGCGTTCGTGGCGCAGGCTCGGCACCTCAACCGCAACGGCGTCGTCCACGGTGGCGCGCTCCTGACCTTCGCGGACGACGCGGCCGGCCGGACATCCTCCCTCGTCGTCCAGGGCCGCCGGCAGGCGACCATCCAGCTCGACATGCATTTCGTGGCCCCGGCGCGCGAGGGCGACCGCGTCGAGGCGCGCTGCCGCGTCGTGCGCCGGACGCGCTCGGTCAACTTCCTCGCGGCCACCATCACGGCCGGCGACCAGCTCGTCGCCACCGCCCAGGGCATCTGGAAGGTGGCGGAGGCGAAGCCCGCCTGAGGGCGCGCGGCGCCGCTCAGTTCGCCTTGCCGAAGAGGCGCATCAGGAGCCAGATCGGCACCACGATGATGGCGCCCGTCAGGATGTACTGGCCGACGTCGTGCACGGCCTCGAAGCCCGTGTCGGCGAGCGAGCGCGCGACGGCATAGACCCGCCGCGGGATGCTGGACGGCGTGATGCCGAACCCGGCCATGATCGCCCCGATGACGAAGCACACGAACAGGAGCTTCAGGAGCGTCGCCAGCGGCGAGCCGCCGAACAGCCGCGCGAAGGTGGCGCGCATGGATCAGGCTCCGGGGGGCGGCAGGAGGTCGGTGTAGAGTTCGAGCGTGCGGCCGACCATGCGGCCCAGCGAGAAGTGCCGCTCGACATGGCTGCGCGCCCGCGCCGCGAGGCCGTCGCGGGCGCTCGCGCCGAGCATCAGCGCGTGCTCGATCGCGTCGGCCAGCGCCTCAGCGTCGCCGGCCGGGACGCGCCAGCCCGTGCGGGCGGCGGCCGGCACGTCGGGCGGCGCCAGCACGGTCTCGGGCACGGCGCCGAGATCCGACACGACCACGGGCGTGCCGAGCGCCTGCGCCTCGACGGCGATGCGGCCGAAGGCCTCCGGCTCCGTCGACGGCACGGCGACGACGGAGGCCGCGAGGAGCGCCGCCGGCATGTCCTCGCAATGGCCGACCCGCCGCACGACGCCGCCGAGGCCGCGGGCCGCGATCAGGCCGTCGATCTCGCGGACGTAGCCGTCCCGCCCCTGCGGGTCGCCCGCGAGCACGAAGACGGCGTCCTCGAGCCCCCGGTCGCGCAGGATCGAGGCGGCCTCGATCAGCACCTTCTGGCCCTTCCAGGCCGTCAGCCGGGCGGCGAGGAGCACGATGCGCTGGTGCGGCCGCAGGTCCCAGCCCCGCCGCAGCGCGTCCACGCGCTCGGCCGGGACCGCCCCGATCGAGAAGGAGGACAGGTCTGTGCCCCGGTGCAGCGTCGCGATCCGCCCGGGCGGGGTGCCGTAGAGGGTGCGGATCTGGCCGGCCGTGAAGTCGGAATTGGCGATCACCACGTCGCCGCGCGCCATCACGGAATTGTAGAGCCGCTTCGGCTTCGAGGCGCCCGCATAGGAGCCGTGGTAGGTCGTCACGAGCGGCAGGCCGAGCAGGCGGGCCGCGCCGAGCGCCACCCAGGCCGGCGCGCGCGAGCGGGCATGGATCAGGTCCACGCCCTCGATCTGCGCGATCCGGGCGAGGCGGCGCACGTTCAGCGCCATGGAGACGGGGTTCTTGGTGGCGGCGTCGAACGGGACCCAGATGCCGCCATGCGCCTGCAGCTCGCCGACCAGCCGGCCGCCCTCGCTCGCGACGAGCGCGCGCGCGCCGATCTCGGCCAGGCCCGCGGCCACGTCGATCGCGGTCCGCTCGGCCCCGCCGGCGTCGAGCGAGGGAATGATCTGGAGGATCGTCCGGCCGTAGAGGGGATGCACGGGCACGGGCGACGCGTCCGGTTCGGCTCGCGCCGGCCGGCCCGCCGTTCTACGAAGGACTGAGAACATCGGGGCGACACTGTCGCGGCAGGGTTGAGGTCGGGTTAAGCATGGAGACGATCCAGGTCGGGGAGGGCGCCGCCGCGCGGAGCATCGCGGTCGAGAGCCGGGCCGGGACCGGGCCGGGCATCGTCTGGTTCGGCGGCTTCCGGTCCGACATGCGGGCGACCAAGGCCGAGGCGCTCGACGCCTGGGCGGCCGGAACGGGCCGCGCCATGCTCCGGTTCGACTATTCCGGCCATGGCGAATCGGGCGGCGACTTCCTGGACGGCACCATCTCGCGGTGGCTGGAGGAGGCGCTGGCCGTGCTGGCCCGGCACGGCGGCGAGCGGCCGGTCCTCGTCGGGTCGTCGATGGGCGGCTGGATCGCGCTGCTCGCCGCCCTCGCCCTGGCGCCCGACCCCCGGCGCCGTGCCGGCGGCCTCGTGCTGGTCGCGCCCGCGGCCGATTTCACCGAGCGGCTCATGTGGGACCGGTTCACGCCCGAGATCCGCGACGCGATCGAGACGCAGGGCCTGACCCTGCGTCCGTCCCTCTACGCCGACGAGCCCTATCCGATCACGCGCGGGCTCATCGAGGACGGGCGGCGCCATCTCCTGCTCGACGCCCCGGTCGAGCCGGGCTGCCCCGTGCACGTCATCCAGGGCCTGCGCGACCCGGACGTGCCGTGGGAGCACGCGATGCGCCTCGTCGAGCGGCTGCCCGGCGAGGACGTGCAGGTCACGCTGATCGGGGACGGCGATCATCGTCTCTCCCGTCCGCAGGACATCGACCGTCTGGTGAAGGCGGTCGGGGAGGCCGTGGGCCGCGCGGCGGGCTGAGCGCCCGCCGGCGTCGCCACGCCTCAGTTGAGGGCGACCGTCCTGAGGTCGTGCGCCCAGGCGTTGGCGAAGGCCGCGTCGCGGGAATCCGTGACGAGGATCGGCGTGCCGGAGGCGGAGAGAAGCGCGAACAGCTCGAGGTCCGGCGCGAGCTCGGAGGCCTGCGGGAAGAGCTTGCGCAGCTCGTCAGACCGCATCGGCTTCACGTAGGCGATCTGCCCTTCGCCGAGGGCGGCGAAGGCCTGCGGGTCGAGCTGAAGGTCGGGTCCGGACGCGGACACGGTGTTGGTCTGGTCGATGGTCATGACGCCCTCCTTGTCGAGCGGCTGGTGAAGGTCAGTCCCGGGACACGATCGCGATGCGGCGGGCCGCACGCTCCGGGTCCGGTCTCGTGAGATCGATGGACAGGAGCCCGTGGGCCAGGTCCGCCCCGACGACGTCGATGCCGTCGGCGAGGAGGAAGGTCCGCTGGAACTGCCGCGCCGCGATGCCGCGGTGCAGGAAGGTCCGGCTCTTGTCGTCGGTCTGTCGACCGCGCACGACCAGCTGGTTGTCCTCCACGCGCACGTCGAGCTGGTCGGGCATGAAGCCCGCCACCGCGACCGTGATGCGGAGGCCTCCGGCCGATCCGTCCGCCCTGGCCACCCGCTCGATGTTGTAGGGCGGGTAGCCGTCGTTCGTGGCCTTCGCGACCCGTTCGAGCGCCTGCTCGATCTCGTCGAAGCCGAGCAGATAGGGGTGCCCGAAGGGCGAGGGACGCGACATGATCTGTGCGAAGTCCATGACGGCACTTCGCGCGGGCGGGCCCCGAAGGCACCCTTCCGCGCCCGACCGATATTGGGTGCCGGGGTGCTCCGATCAAGCGCCCGCCGGTCAGGCCGCCGCGTGGGCGCCCTTCCAGGATCCCTCCGATTCCCCGAGCGGGAAGCGGATGACGAAGCGGGACGAGCCGGATTCGGGCTCCTCGATCGCGCCGCCGATCTGCTGGACGAGCTTGCGGACGATCGTGAGGCCGAGGCGGCGGCGCGCGGCCGGATCCCGGAAGATGCCGACGCCGTCGTCCTCGATCGTGAGCACGCCGAAATGCTCGTCCCGGTCGACGGAGACGCTGATCTTGCCGGGGCGGCCGGGCGGGAAGGCGTGGCGGTAGGCGTTGGTCAGGATCTCGACCGCGATGAAGGCGAGCGGCACCGCCGTGTCGAGCGGCACCCGCATCGCGTCCGCCTCGAGCTTCGAGGAGATTGCCCGCTCGTCGGCGCCGAACCCGTCCGACAGCTCGCGCAGCAAC
>JAEUAC010000373.1 GCA_019695455.1 Methylorubrum extorquens
ATCTTCCTGTCGCCGGTCCTGCTCGTCGGCGAGCCCGGGACGGGCAAGACCTGGTTCCTGTCGCGGCTGGCCGCCTCGCTCCGCGTCCCCTTCCGGTCCTATGCGATGAGCATGTCGACGCTCGGCGAAGGGCTGCAGGGAGCCCATCCTTCGTGGCGCAACGCCGCTCCGGGACTCGTCGCCAAGACCCTCCTGCACGAGAGTGAGGCCAACCCGGTCATCTTCGTAGACGAGTTCGACAAGGCGGGCGCCAACGGTCACAACGTCGACCCCTACCGGCCTTTCTACGCCCTGCTCGATCCGTCGGGTGCGCGCGCCTTCACCGACGAATACCTGGGCTTCGAGATCGACGCCTCGAAGGTCCTCTGGGTGATGGCGGCCAACGACTGCACGTCCATCCCCCGCCCGATCCTCGACCGCCTCGTCGTGATGCACGTCCCCGACATGACGGTCGAGCAGAGGATGGCCGTCGTCGAAAGCATCTACGCGGACGTCAACGCGGCGCGGCGCGGCTACTTCGCCGAGGCGCTCGCGCCGGATGTCGCCGAAGCGCTCGCATCGATGACCCCCCGCTCGATGCGCATCGCTCTCGAACACGCGATGACCCGCGCCGCGGCGGAAGCGAGGCGGAGCGTGAGCCTGGACGACGTGCGCACCCGCCAAGCCGCCCGGACGTGGCGGGTCGGGTTCAGATGATCGTGACGGCTTCGCTCGACCTCCGTCGCGACATGCCATGGCAAGATTCATCGAGACCCGATGGCGTTCTACGTGACCGGCTTGCGGCGTATCCCGTACGCGGCGCGTCGCCCGCCTGGGCGTCGGCGCTGCGACGCTTCCGTGCCTTCGCGAATCGCCGTAGACCTCGGAGCCAGCCGTCGGGTTGTGTCTCGGCCCTGCTGCAATCCGACGAGGGTTCGATGAGGCTAAGGTCGGTCTACACCCGTCGTCAGATCGAAATCGGCCAGTGCCGAGCATTCCGGGCCGACACCTTCAGGATGACGCGTCCCGCTATGGGCCCGGTCCGGCGAGCGTCGTCACAATCGGCAGGCGTCGCTTGATGGCGATCCTTGGACGCATCACCTTCGTCGCTCACGGTCGGCTCGCTATGCGGGAGATCCGCCTCGAGGCGGCGCGCCGATGCCGGCACGGGGTCCAAGTCACGACCTTCGAACAGATGGCGGCGCGCCTCGCGGGAGGCTTCCTGGAACCGATCGACGCCGACGCGCTGCACATTGCGGTGCGTCAGGCCTTGCCGGTCACGGACCTCGGCGGGCTGGACGGCATCAAGGATCTGCCCGGCGTGTCGGACGCCGCCTGCGAGACCTTGCGCAAGATTTGGCGGTCCGGGATCGACCTGACGGCGCGCGCCGGCGATCACCCGCGCCTGGGATCGATCCGCCGCCTCGAGGAGGCGGTCGTGGCGCGCCTGCCGCCCTCCATGATGCGGCCGGCGGACCTCGCGGTCGCGGCCGGGCGCCGCCTCGAACACGCGCGGGCATTGTTCGGGGCGATCGACGTCGTCGGGATCACCGAACTCTCCCCGGTATGGCGTCCGCTGCTCGCCGCCCTCGCCGATCAAGTGACCGTCCGCTGGATCGCCGGTGCGCGTCGTGCGCCCGGCTGGCTCGGCGGAATGAACGTCTCCGTCGTTGTGGAGGACCCCATGTCCCCCGAGATCGCCTCCGTGAGCGCAGCGACCGCGCAGCACGAGGCCATCGAGGCCCTGCGCTGGGCGCGGCGGCTGGTCGCCTCGGGCACCGCCGCGCCCTGCGAAATCGCTATCGCGGCCGTCGCGACGGATGATTACGACGACCACTTCCAGGCGCTGCGCGCCGACGCCAATCTCGACGTGCACTTCGTCCACGGCGTCAAAGCGATGGCGACGCGCGAGGGGCAGGCTGCGGCCGCCCTGGCGGACATCGTCGTGCGGGGCCTCACGCAAGCCAGGATGCGTCGCCTCTCGAGCCACCTCGTCCGCGAGGCCGGACCGTTCTCGAAGCTTCCCGCGGGCTGGACGCGCGCGCTGCCGGATAGCTCGCCGCTCGCGAGCGCGGAAGCATGGGACGGGTTGCTCGAACGCCTCGAGGCGGCGGGCGACCCGACGAGCCGGGACGTGGCGCGAGGCCTGAGCCCGCTCCTCGCGCATCTGCATGCGGGGACGGCGGCGGCCCTCGAGACGGGCGAAGCGCTGCTGCGCGGCAGAACGCTCGCCATCTGGCGCAAGGCGCTGACGTCGGGCGCCGCGGCGTCCATCGAGCGGACGCTCGACAGGATGCGGATCGACGACGGGCTCGAGGCCTGCACGTCGGTCGCCGTGATGCCGGCGGCGGCGCTCGCGGCATCGCCGCGCCGCTTCGTACGCCTCCTCGGCCTGAGCTCGTCGCGCTGGCCGCGCCGGAACGGCGAGGACAGGTTGCTCTCGGACCACATCGTGCCGACGGCCGAGCTCGACCCCCTGCCGGTCTCGACCGCCGACCGACGTGACTTCGAAACGATCCTCGCCACGACCGGAGCGGTCGTCGTGCTGTCGCGATCGCGCCGCGACGGCGACGGCAGACTGCTCGGCCGCAGCGCTCTCCTGCAGCCTTTCATAAACGAGGCCTACCTGCGGCGCAACGCGGTCCCGGTCCACGCGATGAGCGAGACCGACCGCCTCCTCGCCCGACCCGAGGAGTACGCGGCGACCGCGCTGGCGGTCTCGGCCGACGCCTGCTGGCGCGATTGGTGGTGCGGCGAGGTGACGGCACATGACGGCCTGGTGCGGCCGGACCATCCCGTCCTGCTCGCCATCCTCGAACGGCCGCAGTCGGCGAGCTCGCTCCGCCTCCTGCTGCGCAACCCGCTGGGGTTCGTGTGGACCTACGGCCTGCGCTGGCGCGCTCCGGAAGACGCCGTCGACGCGCTCGTCCTGGACGCCCTCGAGTTCGGGAACCTCGTGCACGCCACGCTCGACCACGCGCTTCACGCCCTGGAGGGCGGAGGCGGCCTGCATGCAGCCGGCCCTGCCGCCATCGAAGCGGCGGTCGGCGACGCGGCCGCCACGGCCGCCGACCTATGGGCGGCCGAGCGCGCGATCCCGCCGAAGGTGATCTGGACGCGCACGGTGGACGAGGCGGGAGCCCTCTCCGGCTACGCGCTCGGCCACGGAGTGGGGACCGGCGCGGGATCGAAGTCCTACGGCGAGGTCCGTTTCGGCGGCGCGGGCACGAAGGAGAAGGCCGGCGCCCGCGCGCCATGGGACGGCGAGGCGGGCGTCGTCATCCCGGGCGCCGGCTTCCGCATCTCCGGCTACATCGACCGCCTCGACCTGTCGCCCGACGGCGGCACGGCGATCGTGCGGG
>JAEUAC010000432.1 GCA_019695455.1 Methylorubrum extorquens
CGTGCGCACGTCCTGGAAGGCCGTCTTCGCCGTCACGTCGTAGGGCCGCGAATCCTTCCGGTATCCCGTGAGCCGCGGGTTCTCCATGGCGATCTTGGTACCCGACAGGCTGATCGGCCCCATGGCGAGGCCGGGAACGCGACCGAACGGATTGTAGACCATGGCGGCGCCGACCAGACCGACCGCGCAGACGGCGCCGATCGGGATGGCGCGCTTGAGCAGACGGACGCGCGCGGAATGGCGGCGCGCGGCGTCGTAGGCGCGCTGCCTCGGCGGTTCGGAGCGGCCGGGTTCGGCCGGATGCGCGGGCGGGGACCCGGTCACGGGATTCGTGGACACCTCGGGAGATCCCGGCCCGGGTCGTCGATCCGGGTGGCGAAGTTATGACGGCCCGCCGTGTCTGCGCCCGGTGGTCGCGACCGTCAAGAATGCGCGAAGACGTCCGTCTCGGCCCATCCCGCGAGATCGAGCCGGGCCCGGGTCGGCAGGAAGTCGAAGCAGGCCTTGGCGAGGTCGGTCCGGCCTTCGCGCGCGAGCATCGCGTCCAGCCGCGTCCTGAGGGCATGAAGGTGGAGCACGTCGGAGGCGGCGTAGTAGAGCTGCGCCTGCGACAGCGTCTCGGCCGCCCAATCGGAGGATTGCTGTTGCTTGGACAGGTCGACGCCGATGAGCTCGCGCGTGAGGTCCTTCAGGCCGTGCCGGTCCGTATAGGTCCGCACCAGCTTGGACGCGATCTTCGTGCAGTAGACGGGCGACGGCATCACGCCGAGCCGATGGAAGAGCACGGCGAGGTCGAACCGTCCGTAATGGAAGATCTTCACGACGCCGGGATCGCCCATGAGCCGGGCGAGGTTCGCCGGCATGGGCCCGTCCCGTCCGACCTGCACCACGTCGGCCGTGCCGTCGCCGCGCGACAGCTGGACGACGCAGAGCCGGTCGCGCAGCGGGTTGAGGCCGAGCGTTTCGGTGTCGACGGCGACGGACGCCCCCGCGACGTAGCCGTCGGGGAGGTCGCCGCGGTGGAGCGTGACGGTCATGGGGATCTCGCGAGGAACCGCCCGCTCTTGCGCAAGCGGACGTAGCCTGTCCAGCCGAGCCCGTCGGAGATAGTTCAGACTATATTCCTATGACGCTACTTGACGTGCGCATCGTAGACGCGGGCGAACTCGCCCGTCGCCTTCGCGAGGTGCAGCCATTGGTCGACATAGGCCTTGAACACGTCGTCGCCGCGCGGGAGCAGGTAGCCGAGCTCGCCGTACTGGAGCGGCTCGTCCGGGTTGATGGCGCAGAGGCCGGGCCGCAGCTTCTCCTGCACCTTCACCTCGATCGACTCGGCCACCATCACGTCGGCCTCGTTCTTGAGGATGAGGTCGAAGATCGTGTTGTTGTCGGGGTAGAGCGTGAGCTTGGCGTCCGGGAAGCTCGCGCGGGCGAAGCGCTCGTTGGTGCCGCCGGGATTGACCACGACGCGGACCGACGGGTCGTTGATGGCCTTCACGCTCGTGTACTTCGCCTTGTCGGCGCAGCGGGCGATGGGCGCCTTGCCGTTGACGAGGTAGGCGGTCGAGAAATAGGCGCGCTTCTGGCGGTCGAGCGTGACCGAGATGCCGCCCATGGCGGTGTCGCATTTGCCGGACGTGAAGTCGGCCATGAGGTCGGACCACTTCGTCTTGACGAAGACCGCCTCGGCCCCGAGCGACTTCGCGAGGCTCTTGGCGAGATCGATGTCGATCCCCTCGAAGCCGTCGGACCCCGGCGCCTGGTACGTGAAGGGCTTGTAGTCGCCGGTCGTGCAGACGCGAAGGGCCTTCTTCTCCATGACGCCGTCGAGGGCGGTCGGGGACTGGGCGGCGGCCATGCCGGACAGGCCGAGACCGAAGGCGAGGGACAGGACGGCGGCTGTTTTCGACACGACGATCTCCGGGCGGTATGGCCGAGCTTAGCCACGGCCGTCGCCGGCTTGCAATCGCCGCGACGGGTCGCCTGATAAGGCCCATGTCTCGCTCGGACGACACCATCTTCGCGCCGGCCTCTGGTACCGGACGGGCGGCCATCGCGGTGATCCGCCTTTCGGGTCCGGCGTCCGGCGCCGTGCTGGACCGGCTCACCGGCGGCCGCCGCCCTCCCCCGCGGCTCGCCCGCCTGCGGATCTTGGCGGATCCTCTGGACGGAGCCGTGCTCGACCACGCGCTGGTGCTCTGGTTTCCCGCGCCCGCGAGCTTCACGGGCGAGGACGCGGCCGAGCTCCACATTCATGGGGGATCGGCCGTGCGGGCCGCCGTCCTGCGCAGCCTCGCCCGCGAGCCCGGCTGTCGGATGGCCGAGCCCGGCGAGTTCGTCCGCAGGGCGTTCCTAGCCGGCCGCATGGACCTGTCCGCCGTCGAAGGCCTGGCGGACCTCATCGACGCGGAGACCGAGGCGCAGCGTCGCCAAGCGGTGCGTCAGATGGAGGGCGGACTTGCCCAGACGGTCGAGGGGTGGCGGGACCGGCTCCTCGACGCGTCCGCCCTGGTGGAGGCTTCCCTCGACTTCGCCGACGAGGACGACGTGCCGACCGGCGTTGAGATCGGCGCCGGGGCGGCGCTCGCGTCGCTGGCGGCCGAGATGCGCGTTGTCCTCGACGGCGCGGGACGGGGAGAGCGCCTGCGGGAGGGCTGGCTCGTGGTGCTGGCCGGACCGCCGAAGGCCGGCAAGTCGACGCTGCTGAACGCGCTGGCTCGCCGCGACGTCGCGCTCGTCTCGCCGATCGCGGGCACGACGCGCGACGCGATCGAAGTCCGGTGCGACGTGCAGGGCTGGCCCGTGACCTTCGTGGACACGGCGGGCGTCCACGAGACCGACGACATCCTGGAGCGGCAAGGCATCGCGCGGACCCGCAGCCGCGCCGCGACCGCCGACCTCGCGCTCTGGCTGACGCCGGCCGGGGAGGGCGCGCGGCCGGAGCCCCTGCCCTGCCCGGTCCTGCCGGTGGTCTCGAAGCAGGATCTCGCACCGGGCGGGTCGGCTACCGGATTGTCGTTCTCGGCCGAGACGGGCTATGGGATGGAGGCTCTGGTCGATGCCATCGCGGCCCGGCTCGGCCTCGCCGAGGCCGTCGCCGGGGATGCCGTGCTGACGCGGGAGCGGCATCGCCTGGCTCTTGCCGAGGCCGTCGCGTCGTTGGAACGAGCCGGTGCGCAGCTGGCAGCGGGATCACCGGACCTCGCTGCCGAGGAGCTGCGGCTCGGACGGAACGCGCTGGGCTCGATCACGGGCCGGACCGGAGTGGAAGACGTCCTCGATCGTGTCTTCGGCCAGTTCTGCATCGGGAAGTGATTTCACGTGAAACACCGGTTCGACGTGATCGTGGTCGGAGGAGGCCATGCGGGAACGGAAGCCGTCGCGGCCGCGGCCCGCCTCGGTGCCCGGACGGTTCTCGTCACGCAGGATCTCGCGACGATCGGGGCCATGTCCTGCAACCCCGCTATCGGCGGACTGGGCAAGGGCCAGCTCGTCCGCGAGATCGACGCGTTGGACGGCATCATGGGCCGGGCGGCCGACGCGGCCGGAATCCAGTTCCGCCTCCTAAACCGCCGCAAGGGCCCGGCCGTGCGCGGCCCGCGAACGCAGGCGGACCGCAAGCTCTACCGGACCTTCGTCCAGCACGCGCTGCGTGAGCAGCCCGGCCTCGAGCTCCTCCAGGCCGAGGTGGCCGATCTCGTCGTCGAGGCGGGCCGCTGCAGCGGCGTGGTCCTGGCCGACGGGACCGAGTTGGCGGGAGGCGCGGTCGTCCTGACGACCGGCACCTTCCTCGGAGGGCTCATCCACATCGGCGACGTCCGGATCCCAGCGGGTCGGGTCGGGGAGGCGCCGTCGCTCGCCCTCTCCCGGACGCTGGCTCGCTTGAGCCTTCCCGTGGGGCGGCTCAAGACCGGAACGCCGGCCCGTCTCGATGGCCGCACGATCGAGTGGTCCCGGATCGAGAGGCAGGCGGCCGATGCCGAACCGGTGCCGTTCTCGTTCCTCACCGACCGCGTGACGAACCCGCAGATCGAATGCGGAGTGACCCGCACGACGGTCGCCTCCCACGCTCTCATCCGCGCCAACCTCGCGACGTCGCCGCTGTTCTCCGGCACCATCCAGGGCAGGGGCCCGCGCTATTGCCCGTCGATCGAGGACAAGGTCGTCCGGTTCGGCGATCGCGACGGCCATCAGATCTTCCTCGAACCCGAGGGCCTGGACGATCCGACCATCTACCCGAACGGCATCTCGACCTCTCTGTCGGAGGCGGTGCAGCGGGAGCTGCTGGCCACGATCCCGGGTCTCGAGGGCGTCCGCATGGTTCGGCCGGGCTACGCGATCGAGTACGACTTCGTGGATCCCCGAGCGCTCGATGCGCGCCTGGGCGTGCAGGCCCTGCCCGGGCTGTACCTCGCCGGGCAGATCAACGGGACCACGGGCTACGAGGAGGCCGGGGCGCAGGGCCTGGTCGCGGGAGCCAGCGCCGCCATGGCGGCGTCAGGCGCCGAGACGGGGCTGCCGCTCGACCGGGCCGGCAGCTACATCGGCGTGATGGTGGACGACCTGATCACCCAGGGCGTGACGGAGCCCTATCGCATGTTCACGTCCCGGTCGGAGTTCCGGCTCAGCCTGCGGGCCGACAACGCGGACGAGCGGCTGACGCCGATCGGGCAACGCATCGGGCTCGTCGGGCGCGGACGGTCCGATTGCTACGAGGGGCATAGCGAGGCGATGGATCGGGGGCGCGAGGCGCTCCGGGAGCTGGCCCTCACTCCGCGCGAGGCGGAGTGGCACGGGTTGCAGCTGAACCAGGACGGACAGCGCCGGTCGGCCTTCCAGCTCCTCGCGCATGCCGACATCGACATCGGGCGGCTCTCAGCCATCTGGCCGGAGCTACAACGGATCCCGGGCCGAGCGCGCGAGCGGCTCGAGACGGAGGCTCGATACGACGTCTACCTGGATCGGCAGGCGCGCGACGCGGCTGCACTCCGACGGGACGAGGGTCACGGCTTGCCCGCCGATCTCGACTATGCGGGC
>JAEUAC010000197.1 GCA_019695455.1 Methylorubrum extorquens
GCCGCGCGGTCGCGTCGCTCCGGGCGCTGCGGCGCCTGTCGGGCGGCCGGGTGTTCACGGCCTTCCTCAAGGACCCGCGCGTCGCGACCTCCGCCTTCGATTTCGTGTGGGCGCCGTCGCACGATCGCGTGCGCGGGCCGAACGTCCTGCTGACGCCGACCTCGCCGCACCGGGTGTCGCCGGCCGCGCTCGCGGCGGCGCGGGCGCATCCCGATCCGCGGCTCGCCGGCCTCGCCCGGCCGCGCGTCGCCGTGCTGGTCGGCGGGCCGGCGCGGGCGGTGAGCTTCGAGGCGACGGCGATCCGGGCCCTCCTCGGCGGCCTTCGCCTCGTCGCGGCCGCGGGCGCGGGCCTCGCCGTCACGGCCTCGCGGCGCACGCCGGACGCGCTGCGGCGGGAGCTCGCGTCCCTCGCGGCCGGGACCGGCGGCTTCGTCTGGGACGGGAGCGGCCCCAATCCCTATCTGTCCATCCTGGCGGAGGCGGACGCGGTCGTCGTGACGGCGGATTCGATCAACATGCTGTCGGAGGCGGTCGCGACCGGGCGTCCCGTGCTCGCCTTCGTGCCGGGGCCGCTGCCGCGGCGGCACCGCGCCTTCCTCGACGGGCTCGCGGCGGCCGGCGCCGTCCGGCCCTTCGCGGGACGGCTCGAGGCCTATACGTACCCACCGCTCGATGCGACGCCGATCATTGCGGAGGCCCTCGGGGCGGCCTACGCAGACTGGAAAGCCGGCCGGGCCACGGCCCGATCGGCTTGGGAGAGAGGATCATGACGCAGATCCACGCCAAGCTCGTCATCGTCGGCTCGGGGCCGGCCGGCTACACGACCGCGATCTACGCCGCCCGGGCCATGCTCGAGCCCGTGCTGATCTCGGGCATCCAGCCCGGCGGCCAGCTGATGATCACGACGGACGTCGAGAACTACCCGGGCTTCGCGGAGTCCATCCAGGGCCCCTGGCTCATGGAGCAGATGCGCCTGCAGGCCGAGCATGTCGGCACCCGCATGATCTCCGACACGATCGTGAAGGCGGACCTGTCGCGCTCGCCGTTCCGGCTCGAGGCCGATTCGGGCGACGTCTTCCTGGCCGACAGCCTCGTGATCGCGACCGGCGCCCAGGCGAAGTGGCTCGGCCTCCCGTCGGAGGCCGTGTTCTCCGGCTACGGCGTCTCGGCCTGCGCCACCTGCGACGGCTTCTTCTACCGCGGCAAGGAGGTCGCCGTGATCGGCGGCGGCAACACGGCCGTCGAGGAGGCGCTCTACCTCGCCAACATCGCCTCCCGCGTCACGCTCGTGCACCGGCGCTCGTCCCTGCGGGCCGAGCGCATCCTGCAGGAGCGGCTGTTCAAGCACCCGAACGTCAAGGTGGTCTGGAACCACGCCGTGGAGGAGATCTGCGGCCAGGCCGGCCCGCCGCCCTCCGTCACGCATCTGCGCCTGCGCTCCACGGAGAGCGGCGCCGTGCAGGAGCTGCCGGTCCACGGCGTCTTCGTCGCGATCGGCCACAAGCCCGCCACCGACCTCTTCGCGGGCCAGCTCGCGTTCAAGCCGGGCGGCTACCTCAAGACGGCGCCGGATTCGACGGCGACCGACGTGCCGGGCGTGTTCGCGGCCGGCGACGTGACGGACGACGTCTACCGGCAGGCCGTCACGGCGGCCGGCATGGGTTGCATGGCGGCGCTCGAGGCGGAACGGTGGCTCGAGAGCCGCGACGTCCTGCTTCAGGCGGCGGAATAGCAGGGGAGGCGAGAGGCGACGTGGACTGGGACAAGATCCGCATCTTCCACAAGGTCGCCGAAGCCGGCTCCTTCACGCGGGCCGGGGACGAACTCGGGCTCAGCCAATCGGCCGTGAGCCGGCAGGTTTCGGCGCTGGAGCGCGACCTGCGGGCGCCGCTCTTCCACCGGCACGCGCGCGGCCTCATCCTGACGGAGCAGGGCGACCTCCTGTTCCGGGCGGCGCGGGACATCCGCCTGCGCCTCGAGAACACGCGGGCGCGCCTGGAGGAGACGAGCGAGCGCCCCACGGGCGAGCTGCGCGTCACCACCACGGTCGGGCTCGGCTCGCTCTGGCTGACGCAGCGGATCGGCGAGTTCCTCGACACCTACCCGGACGTGCGGATCTCCCTGATCCTGACCAACGACGAGCTCGACCTCGCCATGCGGGAGGCCGACGTGGCGCTCCGCATGCGGCGCCCGGCCCAGCCGGACCTGATCCAGCGCCGGCTCTTCACCGTGCACTTCCACGCCTACGCGTCGAAGGACTACATCAAGCGCTTCGGGGAGCCGAAGGAGCCCTCCGACCTCGACACGCACCGCCTCATGTCGTTCGGGGGCGACGCGCCCTCCTACCTCATGTCGGCGCACTGGCTCGCCTCCATCGGGCGCGAGGGCGGCACGCCGCGCGAGTATCACTTGGTCGTGAACAACGTCCCGGCCCTGCGCTCGGCCGTGAAGACCGGGGCCGGGATCGCGGTCCTGCCGGACTACGTGGCGGACGGCAACGCCGAGCTCGTCCAGGTGCTGCGCGACGTCGAGATGCCCTCGCTGGAGACGTATCTCGTCTACGCCGAGGAGATGCGGAACGTCGCGCGCGTCCAGGTCTTCCGCGACTTCCTGGTCAGCAAGGCCCAGCGCTGGACGTACTGAAGCGAACTATCATGTGCCGGACGCATGCCTCGCATGTGGGCATTCGCATTCCGCGCGCCGGCCGGGAGGCGCATCAAGAGGACGGCTGCGACACGCGGCGCCTCGGCGCCGTGCAGCCGTTCCCCTCTGGGACGTCGACAGGCGTCTCACCTCAAAGCCGGATCGCGAGATCCGGCTTTTCTTTTGCGTAAGGAGGGCCCGCCTGCGCCGGCCCGGGCCGCTCAGGCCCAGAGGCGCTCGCCCTGCAGGTCCTTGTAGAGGCCCGCGACCTGCTCGCCGTAGCCGTTGAACAGGAGCGTCGGCCGCTGCTCGTTGGTGCCCAGCACGCGCTCGGACGCCTGGCTCCAGCGCGGATGCGGTACCTCCGGGTTCACGTTGGCCCAGAAGCCGTATTCGGAGGCCTGCAGGCCTTCCCAGAAGGTCTTCGGCCGCTCGTTCGTGAAGGAGATCTTGTTGATCGCCTTGACGGACTTGAACCCGTACTTCCACGGCACGGCGAGGCGGAGCGGGGCGCCGAACTGGTTCGGCAGCGGCTTCCCGTAGATGCCCGTCACCAGGAAGGCGAGGTCGGTGTTCGCCTCGGCCATGGTCAGCCCCTCGGTGTAGGGCCAGGGATACCAGAACTGCTTCTGGCCGGGCGCCTGGTTCCGGTCGAGGAAGGTCTGCATGACGATGTACTTCGCGTCGCCGGTCGGCTTCGCCATCTCGACGAGCCGCTTCAGCGGGAAGCCGGTCCACGGCACCGTCATGGACCAGGCCTCGACGCAGCGGTGGCGATAGACCCGCTCCTCGAGCTGGGCCTTGCGGATGATGTCGTCGACGCCGAGTTCGAGCGGCTTCTCGACCATCCCGTCGATCTTCACGGTCCAGGGCCGCGTCGCGAGCTTCGAGGCCGCGCCCGTCACCGATTTCGAGGTGCCGAACTCGTAGTAGTTGTTGTAGTCGCCCGAATAGCTTTCCGGCGTGATCGCGCGGTCCACGGCGTAGCCGTCGTTCCGCTTGGCCGGGTAGAGGTCGGCGGTCGGGTCGGACGCCGCGGCGGCCCGGCCGGCTACCTTTTCCCTGCGAAGCG
>JAEUAC010000322.1 GCA_019695455.1 Methylorubrum extorquens
TGGGGAAGTACGGCTTCAGGCGCGTCATCTGCTCATCCGTCAGCCAGTACAGCTCGCTCATCCACGGTCTCCTTGCGGAGCCTAAATCAGACCGCGACGCTCACATCAATGGGTCCTGACCCTAGGACGTGGCTCGAGCAGCCCTCCGGGCCGATCCCGCCGGCCGTGACGCGCGTCACCGGGCTCGCGGACGCCGACGTCGCCGGCAGGACGATCTCGGAGGGCGAGGCGTCGGGCATGCTGCTCGACGCCGACTTCGTCGTCGCGCACAACGCGAGCTTCGACCGCCCGTTCGTGGAGCGCCGGCTGCCGCTCGTCGCCGGTCTGCCGTGGGCCTGCTCCCTTAGCGACGTGGACTGGCCGGCAGAGGGTTGCGAGGGGCGCAGGCTCTCCGAGCTCGCCGGTCGGATGGGCTGGTTCTTCGATCCGCATCGCGCGGACGCGGACGTGACGGCCCTGCTCCACGTTCTCGACCACGTCCTCGACGACGGCGTGACGGTGGCGACGCGGATGCTCGCGACGGCGCGAGCGCCGACCTGGACGGTGGAGGCGGTGGATGCGCCGTTCTCCGCCAAGGAACTGCTGCGCGAGCGCGGATACAGGTGGAACGCAGCGAACAGGTTGTGGTCGGCGTCGTTCGCCGACGGGGCGGTGCAAGATGAGGTGTCCTGGGCGAGGTCGGCCGTCTACGGCGGCAGGCGCGAGCCGGCGGCGCGCAGGATCACCTGGCGCGAGCGTCACGCCTGAAGGACGGTGGTCGCCGCGTCGCCCCGTTGCCGAGCGACGCGACGCCGCCTTCCCCAGCCGCCTTCTGACAGGCTCCGCCCACTGGTCAGATCGCGTCTATCCTCTCGAGGGTCTCGCGGAAGGCCTTCTCCAGCGCGGCGATGGATCTCGGATCCTTGTAGATCGAGCCGTAGCGCCCGATGGCGTGATGCCGGCCGAGGGTGCGGCCGCCCGACGAGAACGTGCCGGCGCGCACGACGCCGAAGGCGCCAGTGGCGAAGAAGTCGAGGTAGCGCGACCGGTGCCGCCCCCATCTCCGGTGCGTCTCGCTCTCGAACATCCTGCAGCCCCAATCGGGATAGGGCATCGTGACGAGGGCCATGTCGAACAGCCGCGCCAGCGTCTGCCGCATCTCGTCCGTCTGCCCGGATCCCTGGCGGTCCTTGCACTCGTAGGCGGCTATCGGCAGTCCGCGCGGCCTTCCTCCGCCGGCGCGCCGCAGCGGTTCGGCGATGCGGCTCGGAAGCAGGCTGACGTCGCACTCGTGCGTCGCTCCGCTCCTGCCGAGCCACTGCAGGCCAGCATGCAGCTCCAGCCTGACCCGGCGATCGTCGAGGCTGACGAGGCGGACGTGCGACGGTCCGCCGCTTCGCTTGGCAGGGATGCCGCCCTGCCCCGCGGGGAACGCGTATGCGGCGCCGGGCCGCAGCGTCCGTCCGTCGCTGCCGACGAAGGCGACCCGCCACCGGCCGGTGCGGTAGGCGACGTGGGCGAGCCGCATCGTAAGCCAGGCCTCGAGGGCCCGGCCGGCGGCCGTCGGGAGCGCTGCGGCCCCGAACTGCGCGGAGAACCGGCGGAGGACGGCGCGCAGCTCGGCGACCTGCCTTTTGGGGAGCGCCATCTAGAGGCGCTCCCCGGCCATGCGGGCTAGAACTGCCTCCAGCTCGGCGGCGAGCGCGTCGCTTTCGTCGTCGGCGAACTCGTACGGCATCGGATCCTTGACGCTTCGCCGGGGTGCAAAGGCGATGGACTGCCGGGCGGAGCTGTCGCCGCTCCGCTCGGGGGACCCCGCGGCGGGGGCGAACAGGCCCGGCAGGAGCGGTTCGACGGCGACGACGGACTCCGCTTCCGGGTCCTTGCCGCCGGTGGCACGCATCTCGCCTGCGAGGCGCTCCGCCTCTTCGGCCGCCCGAAGGGGTTCGACGAGGCGCAGGGCGAGGAAGCCGAGGGCGTGGCGCAGCTGCTCGTCCCGGGCGACCGGCCCGGCGAAGGTCGGCTCCGGGAGGTCGTCGTCGAAGTAGCGGCGCTCGACCGATCCGCCGCCGTCTAGCTCGACCGTCTCCGCCTTGCGTCGGTTCGGCGTCGACGGGGGATCGTCGACGGTTCCGGCGTCTTCCGGCGCGGCGGCCCCCCGCTCCAGCGTCATTAGCATCTCGCCGGCCAGGAAGCCGAAGCCCTCCTCGCCGAGCACGGCGGCCAGTTCCAGAACGTCGGGGTCCGTCGGCAAGATCGTCTCCTTTCCGACAGCGTGCGGCAGGTCCCTTTACGAACCGACAACGCGGGAGCCTCTCGATCCGGATTGGATGCGATCGTGATCCCTCGACCGGTCGGGGACCTGCCCGGCTCCCCGTCGTCGCGCGTCAGTCGGTCCGGAGGGCGCGCTGTCGCGCGTTGCAGATGGCGAGGACGGCGCCGGCGACCTCGCCTCCGAGCGTCAGGGTCCTGAGGGTGCTCAGGCGCAGGGTGGCCAGCGCCTTCGGGGCGCCGTCGACGTCCATGAGCACGGTCATGTCCCGCGAGCCGTGCCGGAACGCCAGCCGCGTCGAGCGGCCGATGTCCCTGTCGATTTGGAGGTTCGCGTCCGCGATAACTTCGCCGTGGGTCAACTGTTTCGTCCTTCCTGATGGGAGCACGCCCATCCGCTCCCGCCGCCTGCGAAGCGAAGCCGTTCCCTCCGCTTCGGTCGGCGCGGCGACCGAAGACCTTACACCGAGGCCGCGCCTTCGTTGCGCATGGGACGTGGGGCGCAGGCACGCCGGCCTCCCGCCGATGGGGGCCGTGGCTTGCCGCCCCCCAAAGCCATGGTCCTCGGCGAGCCGCGTCCGCGTTCGCGGAGCTCAATCCTGCCGGCCGAGAAAGTCCGTCATCCGCCGCCGGCCCTCGTCGGTGAGCCGGACCAGGGTCGAGCGCCGATCACGCGCGTTGTGCATCCTCTCGATCAGGCCCGCCCGGGTCAGCAGCCCGATGTAGCGGAGGGCGGTGGTCATGGGCACGCCGGAGGAGACGCTCAGGCTCTTGATGGGGAGCCCAGTGCTCGATCCGAGGGCAAAGGCCGCCAGCAGCATGTCCCAGGCGGGGTCGCGGAACAGGCGGGCGTGCGGTCCGAACGCGGCGGCGCGCGACCGGGACTGGCCCGTCAGCCGGCGGGCCGCCGCCAGCGCCCGTTCTTCGCCGCCTCGGCCGTCGCCGGGGCTCACGTCAGCGCTCCGAGGCTGCGGAGCGACCGGATTCCGGCCGCGCCGACGACGAGGTGGTCGTGGAGCCTGATGTCGAGCCGGTGGCAGAGCGCCTGCAGGCTTCGGGTCTCGACTAGGTCGTCCTGGCTCGGCGACGGATCGCCGCCCGGATGGTTGTGCGCGAGGATGAGGCCGTCGGCGCCGAGCTCCAGCGCTCGCGAGACGAGGTGTCGATGGCGGAGCCTGACCTCGGAGACGCTCCCCCACGCGACGATCTCGTCGGACACGAGCCGGTTGCCGGCCGTGAGGAACAGCGCGCGCATCTGCTCCGCCGGAAGATGGGCCATGGCGGCGGCGAGATAGTCCCTGAGGTCGCGCGAGCCCGCCAGCACCGGTCCGGCTGAGAGCCGTCCGCGCAGCACCTCGCGCATCGTCTCTGCGAACCATACGACCGCGTCGAAGACGGCGGGGTCGCCGCCGCATGCGCGGCGGAGCCGCGGCCCGGCGCAGGCGAAGACGGCTCCCGGGCTTCCGAACTCCTCTAGGAGCCGCGCCGCGCTCGTCGCGGGCTCCCCCGCCCCGCCTCGGAAGAGGATCTCCTGGAGGAGCGCCAGATCGCGTAGGCGAGGAGCGCGAGCGTCGGATAGCTCGAGGCCCCCTCCATCAGCGAATAGGCGACCCGGTCGAATCCCGGATCCATGAGGCGCGCGAGATGCGCAAGGGTCGACAGCGTCTGCAGGGACGCCGCCAGGATGATCCACCATCGTCCGTATCCAGCCACCAGCAGGAGCAGTCCGGCGAGCAGCGCGACGTCGACCAGCATGATCCACGTCTCGACGTGGGCCCAGCTGCCGACCGCGCGGGTCGCGGGAAGGAAGCTCGCGACGGCGGCGGCGCCGTAGAGGACGGCGACCGCGCGCTCGGCCGCGCCTCCCCGGAGGAACGCCGCCGCGATCAGGCAGGGCAGGATGATCCAGAACGGGAGCACGTAGGGGAGCATGCCCCTTGCGAACCATTCCGGAGGCGCCCCGTCAACGGCCGGTCAGGCGGCCCTGAGCTCCACGAGCTCTCCGGCGGGGCGGCGCTCGACCGATTCGTCGCAGGGGCAGCTTGGCCCGTAGCCCTCGACGCCGAGCCGCTTGGGAAGCCTGACGAGCGCCAGACGGGCCCTGATCAGCTCCGACCTCGCCGCGAGCTGGGTCCGCAGCGCGACCGCGAGCAGGTCGAGTTCGTCGAGCCCCGTATCGAGCGGAAGGGCGCCCAGCCGCCGCTGCTCGATGAGCGTCGCGATGCAGCGTGCACTCTCCTCGGCGGCGGCGTCGGCCGAGCGGCTGGCCGCCACGATGCTGCCGCCCACCGCGGCGACCGCCGCCTTCGCGCCTACGTTCACGTCCATGGCTTCCTCGTCTCCCGACCCCGGAGCCGCGGGGTCACCTGAAGAGGGGGACGACGACCTGGGCGAGGCGCTTGAAACTCTCCGCCATCGGCGGGGTCGCGACGATCAGCAGCGCGATCAGCGCCGCGCCGGTCGGAACCGCCAGCAGCCGGAGGAGCGTCGATCCGCCCGTCCCATCCGTGTCACCCTCGGGTGGCCGGCGGGGAAGATAGCCCGCGGCGTCGTGCGCGAAGATCGCGCGGACGTCGCGGAACGAGGCCTCCCCTTCCGGGCCGTCGAGGCTCCCGACGGCCTCTCCGTCTGGCTCCCCGTCCCGGTTGGGCACCATGGTCCTCCGCGTACTGGTCCTTGAAAGACCAGACGCTTCGGAGGTCAGCTGGAGGTAGCGGCGCGCGGCGTCGTAGCGCCCGAGGCCGCCGAGCTTGTCCCTCGCGGCCTTGACGTGGTTGCGCACGGTGTTGGTTGAGAGGTCGAGCTCCCGCGCGATAGCGTCGTTCGTGTGGAGCTCGAGGACGAGGCGGATGCACTGGGCCTCGCGCGTCGTCAGGGTGTCGTTCCAGTCGTTCGCCATCGATGGGCCGCCGTCTCTCCTCGGCCGGCGTCCTCGAGCAGGCCGGCCGGCAAGGACATGGCTACCGCCGGATCGCTCCCGAGACCAGCCGTCGACCGCGATCGACGGATCGATGCCTCCGCGGGATCTCCGGGGAGGGTTCCGCAGCGGCACCGCTCGGCCGTCGCGGGATCCTACCGCCCGCGAGGCGCCGCCAGCTCGTCGAGCAGGGGCGCGAGCTCATCCCCGTTGACGTAGAGGTGCCGCCCGGTCCGCCGCATGCGCGCGAAGACGCGCCGGAGCAGCCGGTCGTCCGCCTCCGCCATCGCGTCCGCTCCGCGCTTCAGGCCCAGCTCCCTCCTGAGCGGGCGGGACGTCGCCGCGAAGACGAGGCCGCCCTCGTCGTCGCCCAGGTGGACGACGTGGCGGCGCTCGTAGAACCAGTATCGGATCCTCGACGACCCCCGGTGGGCGCAGACGAAGCGCTCGGGCCAGCCAGATAGGTCCTGACGCGACCACCCGCTGAACACGTGTCCGGCCGGCCAGACCGGCAGCTCGGACCGGTCCTCGTCCGTCAGCGCGGGCGCCGCAGCGGCGGCGTCGGCCGCGAGGATCGTCTGGCTGCCGAGGTCGCGGACCCTGCGGCTCGTGGACCCGTCGGTGAAGACGAACCCTATGCCCCGGAAGCGCGCAGGGTCAGCCCGCACCGCGTCTAGGAGCGATCGCGGCCTCGGCTCGACCGCCTCGGAGCGGCCCCGGCCGGCCGAGGACCGTCGGCGCCACGCCTCGGTGCAGGCGTCGAGCGCCGTCTGGTCGACGACGTCCGCGCCCTCGAAAAGCGCGTCGAGCCACTCGGCGGTCGCCGCGTGGGCCCGGGTGCCGGGGGCCAGCAGGACCCCCGCCTCGACCAGACCGGCGCCGGCCGAGAAGCCGATGCCGTTCTCGGAGGCGTTGGCGGATCCTACCACCGCGCCGCGGTCGGACAGGTAGACCTTCGCGTGCAGCCCGGGAACGTGGCGGACCGCGTCGTTCGTAGGCGCTCCAAGCGCCATCAGCTCGGCCGGATTTGTTCCGCCCATCGAGAGATCGCATACCACCCGCGCGCTCGACGGCGCTCTCCCGGTCCCGAAAAGCGCCTCCTTGGCGCCCGCGCCCCAGAACGCGACCGCGCACCGCCGCCGTCTGCCGCGCATGACGTTGCGGATGGCTGCGCTGAGAGGATCGCCTTGGAGGAATTCCGCCATGTCCGCTTCTCCTTCGTTCGGTAAGTCGTCCGGCTGTCGCGAGGGGACGCGGCCGCCGCTTCGAGATCAAGCTAGCGCGGTCCGCCCGCGATTAGTCGCCCGCCGATCCGGATCGCTCGGATCCGGATCAAAAATATCCGAGTTGCGGCTAGCTCGGCTTAATGCTTCCTCTTCTACGGCCGGCACTGACCTGAGGGGCCCGTTGCAGTCGGCCGCTGGCCGGTCGCGGGTGGCCAGACGATGGCGGCCGTCTGCGACGGGAGGGATAATGCACGGGATGACGATGCAATGATGTTC
The DNA here is from genome assembly GCA_019695455.1 of Methylorubrum extorquens. Lineage (GTDB taxonomy): Bacteria > Pseudomonadota > Alphaproteobacteria > Rhizobiales > Beijerinckiaceae > Enterovirga > Enterovirga extorquens_A. The sequence continues at coordinate 6,670 of JAEUAC010000322.1, forward strand.
CCGGAGGCGAGGCCCGGACGCGCGTCGAGCATACAGGCGATCGGCGAGGCCATGATGGCCGACGACGCCCGCATCTATTTGGACGCGAACATCTCCATCCACTGCTTCGAGATGAGCCGGAGCGCCTGCGACGAGCTGCTGAGCGCGCTCGAGGCGCTGGGCGCGCGCGTCCGGGTCTCGCTCTGGACCGCCAAGGAGACGTGGGAGCGCACGCTGGAGTGGAGCAGCAAGACGCCGCTGGACACCGGGTGACAACGCGGCGGGAGCGCCAACTAAACGGATCCGGACCTAATTGCTCCAGTGTCCGCGCGCGGCGGCACCGCTCTCGCCGTGGCCGAAGCCCCGCCGGATGGATTCAGGTCGGACTTTGAGCGTGTCCTGACCGCTGGACAATGCTGCTCGCGCCGGGCGCGCGCTACCGGGCCGTCACGTCGGAGACGGCGTAGCGCGTCCGCGCGCCCCGCTTGAAGCCAACTGTCGGTCCTTGCCGGAAGCTGTCGCAGCCCCTTCCAAGAGGAGCCGGAGCGCCGCAGCCGAACGCTAGCCTGCCTCGTCGCCGCTGCGGTCCTGAGGTAGTCGACGGCGGACATCGTCTGCAGCGCTTCGCGGACCGCGACTTCCGCCGTCCGCATGGCCGGGACGGGACGCGCCGAAGTCCAAGGTTGAGGTTTTCGGCGTGCGCGGGATGGACCCGACGATCTCAAACGCCAACGGCCGCACGCTCTGCCGCACCATCCCAGGTTCCTCCGAACGCATGCCTGGCCTCCCAGGCCGGAAAGCGCCTGCGCCGTTCAGCCGACCATCGACTTCAAAGTCTGGGCGTGCCCCATCGCCGCCTCCATCCTGTCCAGCGCGGTGGCGGAAAGGGTCAGCTCGTCGTCGAGGTCGCCGGAGCCGTCGCCGACGATCATCCCCATGCGATCGAGGTGCATCAGCCAGCGCGACATCACCGTCGGCCGGACCGAGCCGCGCCGGGCGGCGTCGCGCCCCGTCAGGCTCCGCCCCTCGGCGTCGGCCACGAACAGCTCCAGAAGGAGATCCCAGGCCGGTTCTTCGAAGAGGTCGGCGGACAGCGTCTCGGTCCGGTTCCGGCGGAACCTCAGCATGGCGGCGGCCAGCTCTGCGGCGCTGTCTTTCGTCGGCACGGATTCTCCCTTCGGGACGACCGTGCCGCCCGTAGGTCACCGATGCAAGTCGCCCTCGGCCCGGGCGATGGCGCCGATGAGGTGCAGCCGCACGTCCTCGCTCTTCGCCGCCAGGACGAAGTCCTGCTCCCGGTCGGCCAGCTCGACGAGCTCCTCCAGCGCGGCCACCATCTCCCGGAGGCGGCGGTTCCGTCCGTCGTCCTGCATCGCACCCTCCCTCGCGCCTGCGGATTAGATCGGATGACGATTAGAAAGTCGATGGCGTCCGCCCGGCGGACAGGTCGAACCGTCGCTTCGTCCCTCAGACGAGCAGGGTGCGGTTTGCCTGGGACCGGTCGACGCCGCATGGGCCGATGCGCAGTCCGGTGGACCGGCTCCGCGCCGCGGCCGGTCCGACGCCGAGCCGGGAGGCCAGCTCGCCGATAGACATCCATTCGGAGGCGAGGGCGCGCACCTCGGCGAGCGGCACGACGGGAGCCTTCCCGACGGGGGCCGGCCAGCTCGCCAAGACCGTGGCGGCGTTCCGCATGTGCAGGTTCAGTGTCGCGGCGGCGTCCGCCTGCGACATGAGCGGCGCGAGATCTCCCTCGCGGACCGACGCGGCCGCGGCGATCCCGCGAAGCTCCTCGACCGCTCCCGGCGCCACCATCAGCCGCGTCGAGAGCGGCGCTGTCCCGGTTTCCAGCCTCGCCGGCAGCCGCCGCTCCGCGACGGCCGCGAACCAGGACGCCCATGGCTTGAGGTCGCCCCCGACGCGCCGGGCGGCCGCGTTCATGCTGATCCAGGACGCGTCGGAGGCGGCGTCCGCGGCCTCCGCGACCAGGCCCAACAGGCGAGCCAGCGAGGAGGCGAGGATCCTGGTCGTCTGGCCGTAGGGCGGTCCCGCGCCGCAGTCGACCGGCTCGAGCGCTCCGTCCAGGAGCATCAGCTCGACGCCGTAGCTCGGGACGCCGAGGTCCGCGGCCGCCTCCCTCGCCTGCGGACCGCGCCGCGGCGCGCGGAGGCGCTCCAGCGACGCGTTCGAGATGAGCGGGACGACGCGTTCGCCGCTCAGATGGAAGAGGGTCTCCACCTCGCCGCGCCTGCGGGATGAAGCCATGCCGACGACGCGGAGACCGGTCCCGACGACGGCCTGCTTGATCGGCGTCCCCAGGTGGAGGTTGCCGCGCAGGGCGTCGCGCAGCGTGCCGGCCACCGCGGCGACCGAGCGCCGGCGCTCCGGCGCGTCGGCGAAGGCGAGGAAGCGGAGGGTGGCGCCCCTGTTGCCGTCGCCCCCACGTCCCGCGCGGGTCGAAAGGCGTTCGCCCGCGAGCCGCTCTCCCGCGCTGGGCCAGTCGCCCAGCATGTCGACGGCCGCGGCCATCGCCTCCGCCGTCCGCAGCGGCTCTGCGTCGCCGCGCAGGAACGATCTGGCCGACGTTTCGACGCCAGGATCGTGGAGGCCGGCCACCGCGCACGCCGCCTCGACGACCCCTCCGGCGGTCAGCGCGGCGATGGCCGATGGGAAGGCGGCGAGGCTGTCGGCCGCCCTCCGCGGATCCGGATGCAGGAGGCCGCTCAGGCGCCGGAGCGACGGCCGGAGCCGATCGGGCACGGAGAGCGTCCGCGCTCCGTCGAGCGGCCCTCCGCACCTGTCGCAGCGGTCGACGCCGCTGCTGTGCCTCCAGCGCTGCACGGCTCCGCAGTATGCGGCCGGACAGGCGTCGGCGAGCGTCTCCCAGCTCTCCTCGCAGAAGGTCAGGCACCTCGCCGACCAGAGAAGGCGGTGGTGTGGCGACCCGCGGAGCGAAGCGGGGGAGAAGCGTCGCGCCCTGCGCTCGATCAGCCTGACGTCGATCGCGGTGGTCCCGAAGCGCCGCCGCCCTGGCTCGACTTCGGGATGCGCCCGTCCCCGCAGCTCGGAGACGTCGACCTCGAGCGCGGCCGCGACCGCCTCCAGGTCGACCTCCGCGTCATCGCCGGCGAAGGCGAGTTCCGGATAGTGGGGCCGGACCGCGCCGCCGAGCTGGGTGATCGCGAAGGGACCGGGAAGGAGCGCTTGCGAGGCCCTGTAGGCCAAGTAGCCGTCGAAGGACTCGCCGGCGAGCGGCTGGCGCCAGGGGCGTCGCCGCCCCGGATCCGATCCCGCCGCGACGCTCACGGCGCCACTCCGTCGAAGGGATTGCTCGCCAGGAAGCCTCGTCCGACCGCGAACCGCTCCGCCGCCTCGCGCAGGTCGGCGGGCGAGATGACGCGGTCCCCGCGGCGCATGGCCTCCGCGAGCGCGAGGCGCACAATCTTCACGAATCGGCGCACGATGCCGCCGGAGGCCGCGCAGAGCCTCTCGGCCGTGGCGGGGACGGCGAAGCCGGTCGGGGCAGCGACGAGGTCGAGGCGAGCCATCTCCGCATCGAACTCGTCGACGAAGGCCGACCAGATCGCGTCGTCGCCGGGGCGATGCCAGTCGAGGGGGCTGAGGTCGAGCTCCTCGTCGACGCGCTCGAACAGCAGGGGCGCCCGCTCGAGAACGACGGACGAGTCCTCCTCGCCGACGATGGCGACGGACGCGACGCCCGCGTCGACGATCCGCTCGCAGATGGCGTGGCCGATCGGACCGCTCATCGTGGGCCGGCGCGCCGCGCGGTTGAACTCGTCGAAGGCGAGGAGCCGCACCCCGGCGGCGCGAAGGCGGTCGTCGGCCTTCAGCCAGCGCAGCTGCGGCTTGCCGAGGTCCGGCCGCGGATCCTTGAGGGCCCGCAGGATCGCGCTCGGCACGGACTCCACGGAGCCGGCCGTGTCCATCGGGACCCTGAGCACCGGGGAGGGCTCGTCCGGCAGCTCGGTCCGCGCGCGTTCGACGACGAGGTCGAGCGTCGCCGACTTGCCGACGCCGCGCGGCGCGATGAGGGTCACGACGCCGCAGGCCGCCCCCGGCGGCCTGGCGAGCGCGCCGTGCAGCGCCTGCATGAGGCCTTCGACCGCGTCGTCCTGCGGACCGTAGTCGACGCGGATCCCGTCCATCGCGCTCCAGGCCTCGGCGATGCGGCGCGTGACGGCCGCTTTGAAGGGGGCGTCGCCGCCGCCCTCCCCCGTCCCGCGGGCGCTCACGCGCCAGCTCCGCCGCGGCGGCGGCGGGGCGGCAGGGCCGCCTTCGGCGCCGCCGGCCCGGCGT
>JAEUAC010000003.1 GCA_019695455.1 Methylorubrum extorquens
GGCGCGGCGTTGCCCGCGAACTCGGCGCCGAGCACGCGGGCGGCCCGGCGGAGCCAGCCGGCCTCCGTGTCGTCCTCGGCCGGGTAGCGGAGCGGCGACAGGCCGTCGCCCTCGAGCGACAGCGCGATCGCCGGATGCGCGACCGCGAGCCGGCGGACCGTCTCGGCGGTCGCGAGCGTCTCCGCCCGGTCCGTCTTCAGGAACTTGAGCCGGGCGGGCGTCGCGCCGAACAGGTCCGTGACCTCGATGCGGGTGCCGGGCGGCGCCGCCGCGGGCCGGACCGGACCCTTCAGGCCGCCCTCGACCAGGATCGCCACCCCCTCGCCCGCGCCGGCGGCCCGCGTCGTGATGGCGAGCCGCGCGACCGCGCCGATCGACGGCAGGGCCTCGCCCCGGAAGCCGAGCGTCGCGATGGCGGAGAGGTCGCCGTCCGGCAGCTTCGAGGTCGCGTGCCGCTCGACCGCGAGCGCGAGATCCGCGGGCGTCATGCCGCGCCCGTCGTCGACGACCCGCACGAGGCGCCGGCCGCCGGCCTCGATCGTGACGGCGACGGCGCGGGCGCCGGCGTCGATCGCGTTCTCGACGAGCTCCTTCACGACCGCCGCCGGCCGCTCGACCACCTCGCCCGCCGCGATCCGGTCGACCAGGACGGGATCGAGGCGGCGGACCGGGTTCATGCGGCGGGGGTCACGGAGCGCGGGGCGGCAGGCGCGTCGCGATCACGCCCTCCCGGCGGAGGCGGCGAGGTATTCCTTGGCGAGGATCTTGCCCTCCTCGACGGCCGGCTGGTCGAACGGGTCGACGCCGATCGCGTAGCCGGCGAGGATCGTCTCGAGCATGAGGTGCATCATGAGCTCGCCGATGGCGCGTTCGGACAGGACGGGCACCTCGATCCGCCGCACCGGACGGCGGTTCTTGGCGAGCGTGTCGGCGGTCGCGCGTCCCTGGGCGGCCACGAGGTCGCCGATGGTGCGGCCGGCGAAGCCTGGCTCGCCCGCCCGCTCGGCCAGCGCCGCGTCCATGACGGGGCCCGTGCCGGCCGTGTTCGTCGTGATGACGGTGAACAGCTTGTCGTTCGGGCCCGCGAGGTAGAGCTGGAGCTGCGAATGCTGGTCCACGGGGCCGATCGCGGCGACCGGCTGCGAGCCGCGGCCGTCCTTGCCGATCGATTCCGCCCAGAGCTGCACCCACCAGCGCGTCAGCCGCTCGAGCTTGTCGGCATAGGCCATCATGACGTGGATGCCCCGCCCCTCGAGCGCGCCCGCGACGTTGAGGGCCGCGCCGACGGCCGCCGGCACGTCCGCGACCTCCGACCCGTCGAGCACGGGAGCGAGCGAGGCGGCCGCGCCCGCCCGGATGGCCCGGATGTCCAGGCCGAGGATCGCGGCCGGCAGGAGGCCGACATTGGTCAGCACCGAGTAGCGCCCGCCGACCAGCGTGTGGTGCTCGAGGAAGCGCACGCCTTCCGGCTCGAGAAGGGCCCGGAGCGCGTTGCGGCCGTTCGGCTTCACGGGCTCGGACAGGCCGGAGACGAGCTCGGCGGCCCGGCCGCGAAGGCCCGCCGCGTCGAGCGCGGACAGGACCGCGATCGTCTGCATCAGGGTCTCGCCGGTGCCGCCCGATTTCGAGATGGCGACGAAGCGGGTGGTCTCCAGCGGCAGCTTGCCGAGCAAGGCCCCGAAGGTCGCGGGGTCGAGATTGTCCATGAAATGGACGCGCGGGCCTTCGGCGAAGCGGCCGAGCCCCGGCAGGTTGTAGTTCGCGAGCTGGGCCAGCGTCTGGCCCCCGAGCGACGAGCCGCCGGTCCCCAGCAGGACGACGTCCGTCGCGCCTTCCCTGAGGCGCGCGGCCTCCCGGTCGATCGCGTCGAGATCGGCCGTCTCGGCGGGCAGGCTCAGCAGCGCGAGCGTCTTGTTGCGCGCGTCCTCGCGCAGCCGCTCCAGCGCCGTGCCGACGGAGGCGAGGCCGGCCTCGTAGGCCATCTGCGGCAAGCCGCCGACGCCGATGCCGGTCTCGAGCGCGAGGTCGATGTTCTGCCTGATGGCCATAGGTCCGGTCGTATCCGTCGAATGCGGCCGGACCCTAGCGGAGCCCGGCCCGCGCGGCCAGCCGGAGGTTCGGGCGCGTCAATCGTCGAAGCCGAAGGAATCGGAGGCGCCGGGCTCGTAGCAGCGGTACCCGACGAAGCAGCTCCGCGCGTCGCGCGTCTCGACGAAGGAGCGCCGGAGACCCTGGGTCGGCTCGCAGAAGCGCCGGTCCGAGACGTAGCGGTCGAAGAGGTTCGGGCCCGTGCCGACCACGATGCCGCCCGCCTGCCGCACCAGGCGCTGCACCTGGGCGCACGTCATGGCGAGGCTGTCCGGCCGCGCGCCCTGCGCGAGGCCCGGCCCCGCCGCGAGGCCGGCAAGGAGGAGAAGGGAGGCGAGCCGGACGTTCATGGGATCGGACGGATCTCGCCTGCGGGCCTCGAGACGCCGTGTGGGAGGCCGGCCCCGCCGTGA
>JAEUAC010000037.1 GCA_019695455.1 Methylorubrum extorquens
CCATCGCGGCGGCCGACTGACGCGCTCGCCCTGGCTGCCGGCCTGCGCCGGCACGAGCGGAGAGGGTGCGGGCTTCCCTGCCGCTCCTCCCGGCGAAGGCCGGGAGCCATCCGCGGGCCTGGATGCCGGCCTGCGCCGGCATGAGCGGAGAGGGTGTGGTCAGCGGCAGGCGAGCGGGTAGGGGCGGGCGGCGAGGCGGCCCGCGCCGTCGGCCGTGACGACCGCGCCGGTGCGCTTGCCGCGGCGGCCGTCGCAGCTGTCGGTCGCGACGTTTGCCACCGTCTGGACGGGGAGGGCCGTGCCGGCGGCCGGATCGAGCCGCAGCACGGCGAGGCCGGTCGCCAGCTCGCCCATGTTCATGACGCTCGCCTCCAGCAGCACCTCGGCGCGGCCGTCGCCGTCGAGGTCGCGCGCGGCCGCGAGCCGCCGGTATTGCGCGTCGGTCGGAAGCCGGAAGAACCGGGCCGGTCCCGCGGGCCCGATCGCGACGAGCACGGGCGCGGCGCCTTTCGGGAACGGGTCGATCGCGACCGGCGCCGTCTCCTGGACGAGGTGGACGCGCTCGCGCGCGCCGGCCGCCGTGAAGGCGCCCGGGGCCGAGCCCAGCACGACGAAGGCGGCGCCGAGCTCCCGCCGCAGGGCCGGCGGTGCATCCTCGGCGAGCGCCCGGGCGACGCGGTCCCGGTCCGCCGCGGACGAGGCCGCCGGCGCGTCCCGGGTGGCCGCCGCCCGGTAGTCGAGGATCGGGCCGGCCTCGCGGGCGGAGGCGGGAGCGGCGAGCGCGAGCGCCAGGATCGGGGCGAGGATCGATCGGGTCACGGCGGCTCCTGTGGTCAGCGCACGGCGACCCGGCCGAGATAGTCGCGCGCCCAGCGCGCATCGGCCGGCTGGGGCACCTGCGTCAGGGTGATCTGCACCATGGCCCGGTCGGGATCCAGCGCGAGGAGCCGCGCGAACACGGTCTCCATGCGGCCCGTCCTCGGGTGCAGCGGGCAGTCGATCCGGACGCCCTCGAACCCGTTCTCGCGCCCGAACGCCTCGCTCGCGGCGCGCGGACAGCCCTCGCGGTAGCGGGCCGCGAAGCGGGCGAGCACGTCGGCCTCCGGGATGCGGGCGAGGCCGGGCAGGGTCTGCAGCGTCACCATGCGGGTGAAGCGCCGCACCGTCTCGCCCCGCGGCACGAGCTCGACCAGGACGGCGCGGCCCTGCCGGGCCTGGTGGCCGACCACGAGCCCGTCCTCGGCCGGCAGCGCGACCTGTCGGTCGGCGACCTTGTCCGGCGGGGATTGCGCGAAGGCGGAGGCGGCCGGCAGGCCGAGCGCCACGAAGGCGGCGATGGTCTCGCGTCGCATGCAGGCCGGCCCTCCCGTGCCGTCCAGGTCGTCAGCCCGACCCGCCCGCTCGGCCGAACGACGGCCGGGCGGGGGGCGGCCTCAGCTCAGGCCGCGGCCGATCGCGGCGAACTTCTCGGCGCGCTGGTCGCGCAGCGCGTCGGGATCGAGCCCCGCGAGGCTCGCCAGGGCCTCGCCGATCGCGTCGCCCGCCGACTGGACGGCGGCCTCGCGGTCGCGATGGGCGCCGCCCGCCGGCTCGCGCACGATCGTGTCGATGATGCCGAAGCGATGCAGGTCCTGCGCCGTGATCTTCATGGCGGTGGCCGCGTCCTGGGCGCGGGTCGGGTCGCGCCACAGGATGGAGGCCGCGCCCTCGGGCGAGATCACGCTATAGACCGCGTGTTCCAGCATCAGGACGCGGTTCGCGGCCGCGATCGCGATGGCGCCGCCGGATCCGCCCTCGCCGATGACGAGCGCCACGTTGGGCGCGCCGAGCGCGAGGCAGGCCTCCGTCGAGCGCGCGATGGCCTCGGCCTGGCCGCGCTCCTCCGCGTCGATGCCCGGATAGGCGCCGGCCGTGTCCACGAAGGACAGGACGGGCAGGCCGAACCGGTCGGCGAGCTCCATGAGGCGGGCGGCCTTCCGATAACCCTCCGGCCGGGCCATGCCGAAATTGTGCCGGAGCCGCGTCTCCGTCGAATGGCCCTTCTCCTGGCCGATCACGCAGACCGGCTCGCCCCGGAACCGGGCGAAGCCGCCGATGATCGCCTCGTCCTCGGCGAACTTGCGGTCGCCGGCCAGCGGCGTGAACTCGGTCAGGAGGCCGCGGCAGTAATCGACGAAGCGGGGCCGCTCGGGGTGGCGGGCCACCATGGTCTTCTGCCAGGGCGAGAGCGCGCCGTAGAGGTCGGCGAGGGCGGCCTGCGCCTTGCCCTCGAGCTTGCCGACCTCGTCGCGGATCTCGACGGAGCCGCCGCCCTCCATGATGGCGCGCAGCTCCTCGATCTTGGCCTCGAGTTCGGCGACCGGCTTCTCGAAATCCAGATAGGCGCGCATTCGACAGAGACGACCCCGATGGCGAGGCCCGCGCGATACGGTCGGACACCCTGCGCGCCCGACTTAAGAGGCGGGACGCCCCGGTTCAAGCGAGCCGGCGCGCGGGCGGGGCGATCGGTCCGCGCTCAGCCGACGACGAGGAGCCCCGCGAGCCCGGCCGAGCCGACGATGATCCGCCACCAGGCGAAGGGCATGAAGCCGTGGCGGGACACGTAGTCGAGGAGCGACCGCACCACGAAGAGGCCGGACACGAAGGCCGCCACGAAGCCGAGCGAGATCGCCACGACGTCGTCGAAGGCGAGGATCTTGTAGCTCTTCAGGAGGTCGTAGGCGAAGGCGCCCGCCATGGTCGGCATGGCGAGGAAGAAGGAGAACTCCGCCGCCGCCCGCTTGTCCGAGCCGAGCAGCATGGCGCCGACGATGGTCGAGCCCGACCGCGACACGCCCGGGATCATGGCCAGGCACTGGATGAAGCCGATGCCGAGATACATGGGCAGCGGGAACGCGGTCGCGTCCGTGTACTTCACGGGCAGGCGCACCTCGTCGACGATCATGAGGACGAACCCGCCGACGATCAGCGAGATGCAGACGATCATCGGGTTGAACAGGACGCCCTTGATGAAGCCGTGCAGAACGGCCCCGATCACGGCCGCCGGCAGGAAGGCGATCAGGACGCCGATCACGAAGTGCCGGGCCGCGGGCTCCCGGCCGAGATGCGTCGCGACGTGCCAGAGGCGCCCGAAATAGACGCTCACGATCGCCAGGATCGCACCCAGCTGCACCAGCACGGCGAAGGTCTTGTTGGCCTCGCCGTCGAGGCCGAAGAAATGCTGCAGGAGCAGCAGGTGCCCCGTGGACGAGACGGGCAGGAACTCGGTCAGCCCTTCCACGAAGCCGAGGAACAGGGACTGGAGCACGGAGATCACGGTCATGGTCGGCTCCCGCCGGCCCGGTCGGGTCGGCCATGCCCGGCCGGACCGGGCGGGTCCCGGTCGTGCGGGCAGATCCCGGCGCGCCGGGCGAGGCCCGGTCCCGCCGGGCCGTGGGCCCCCTTGGGCCCGACAGGGTGAACGGATCGTTAAGGCCGCCCCGATCCCGGCCGGGACGAGGCGTCCGGACGGAAACGGCTCGCAACCGGCCCGTCGCCGTCCTATCTCGTCCGCCATGCTCCGTGAACCCGCATCCGCCGCGCCGCGGCCGGGCCGGCCGCCCGGGGCGGTCCGGCCGGTCCCGCCCGAGCGCCTGAAGGCGGCCCTCGCCGCGCGGGCGGCGGCGCTCGGCTTCGACACGCTGCGGGTCGCGGCGCCGGACGCGATCCCGGAGGCCGCGGCGCGGCTCGGCGCGTGGCTCGCCGCCGGCCACCACGCCACCATGGACTGGATGGCGGCGGAGCCGGAGCGGCGCGGCAGCCCGGCCGGGCTCTGGCCGGAGGTGCGCTCCTGCGTCATGCTCGGCCTGTCCTCGGCCCCGGACGAGGATCCCCTCGGCAAGCTCGCGGACCGGACGCGCGGCGCCGTCGCCACCTACGCGGCCCGGCGCGACTACCACGACGTCCTGAAGGGGCGGCTCAAGGAGCTCGCCGGCTGGTTCAAGGCGAAGTCCGGCCAGGACGTGAAGGTGTTCGTGGACACGGCTCCGGTGCTCGAGAAGAGCCTCGCGGCGGCGGCGGGCCTCGGCTGGACGGGCAAGCATTCCGTGCTGGTCTCGCGCCGGCACGGCTCCTGGCTGATCCTCGGCGCCCTGTTCACGACGGCCGAGCTGCCGCGCGACGCGCCGGAGCCGGACCGGTGCGGCTCCTGCACCCGCTGCCTCGCCGTCTGCCCGACCGACGCCTTCCCGGCCCCCCGCGTGCTCGATTCGCGGCGCTGCCTCGCCTACCTGACCATCGAGCACGACGGCCCGATCCCGCACGAGTTCCGGCGCCCCATGGGCAACCGCATCTTCGGCTGCGACGATTGCCTCGCGGTCTGCCCCTGGAACCGCTTCGCCGAGGCCTCGCGCGACGTCCGGATGGCGCTGCGGCCGGACCTCGCGGCGCCGCCCCTCGCCGACCTCGCCCGGCTGGACGAGGCCGCCTTCCGGGCCCGGTTCGCCGGCACGCCCGTCCGGCGGACGGGCCGCGACCGCGTGGTCCGCAACGTGCTCTACGCGATCGGCAATTCGGGCGAGCCGGCGCTGGCGGCCGAGGCGCGCCGCCTGCTCGACGATCCCGCGCCGATCGTGCGCGGGGCGGCGGTCTGGGCCTGGTCGCGGCTGTCGGACCCGGAGGCCGTGCGCGACGAGGCCGCGCGCCGCCGGGACCGGGAGACGGACCCGGACGTCCGCCGCGAATGGGACCGGGCCGAGGGGGAGGTCGCCGCGTGACGCTGGTCGTGTTCGGTCTCGGCTACACGGCGCAGGCCTTCTGCCGGCGCGTGCGCGACCGCCATCCCCGCATCGTCGGCACCGTCCGGTCGCCGGCCAGGGCCGCCTCCCTGTCCGGCCTCGCGGACGCGGTGCGGCTCTGTCCCGATCCCGAGGGCGAGCGCGCGCTCGAGGCGGATCTCGCGGATGCCGAGGCGGTCCTCGTCTCCGTGCCGCCCGGCCCGGCGGGCGATCCCGTGCTGGCCCGGTTCGCGGACGCGATCGCCGGGGCGCCCCGGCTGCGCTGGATCGGCTACCTCTCGACGATCGGCGTCTACGGCGACCGGGGCGGCGCCTGGATCGACGAGGCGACCCCGCCGGCGCCCGTCTCGGCCCGCTCGCGCGAGCGGGCCGCCGCCGAGGAGGCCTGGCTCGCGCTCGGCCGGAGGGCGGACAAGGCCGTCGCGGTGTTCCGGCTGGCCGGCATCTACGGGCCGGGCCGCGGGCCCTTCGCCAAGCTGCGGGCGGGCACGGCCCGGCGCGTGGTCAAGCCCGGGCAGGTCTTCAACCGCATCCATGTCGAGGACATCGCGACCATCCTCGAGGCCTCGCTCGACCGGCCCCGGGCGGGCGCGATCTACAACGGCGCGGACGGCGAACCGGCCCCGCCCGAGGACGTGCTCGCCTTCGCGGCCGCGCTCGCCGGCCTGCCGGTGCCGCCGGCCGTGCCGTTCGCGGAGGCCGACATGACGCCCATGGCGCGCAGCTTCTACGGCGAGAACAAGCGGGTCGCCTGCCCGCTCCTCGCGACCGAGCTCGGCGTGACGCTGCGCTACCCGGGCTACCGCGAGAGCCAGCGGCCGGGCGGCGACGGCGGGTAGCTCGAGGCGTAGAGCGGCGCGGCCGAGGCCGAGACGGCCGCGAGGCTTCCGGCGGCCGCGAGGGCGAGAACGATGGCTTTCATGGTCGGGACCTCCTGTTCCGCGCCTCAACGCGGAAGGGGGCCGCTC
>JAEUAC010000151.1 GCA_019695455.1 Methylorubrum extorquens
CGGCTGGTGGGACACGACGCGCTACCGGCTCGAATCCAAGCGCTCGGCCTTCGGCCGCATCCTGGCGCGGCTGCCGGAGGACGCGGCCTGCGCGCCCGTCCGCGACCTCGTGGCGGCCGCGCTCGCCGCCGTCGAGCGGCAGCTCGCCCTCGCGCCGCCGCTGGGGACCGCGCCGCCGCTCGAGGCGCTGCGCGACTTCTCCCTCGCGGTCTTGGGCGAGCGCGACGCCGCCCTGCCCGATTCCGCGCCGCTGCTCGCCGCGCTCGACGCGGCGCTCGGGCAGGCCGGCGACGACGCGCTCCGGCGCACGCTGCTCCTGGTGCGCGCCGGCATCGCGGCGCACGGCGTCTCGATCGCGCTGCCGCATTTCCGGCTGAACGCGTCCCAGCTCCACAACGCGCTGCGCGACGACATCCGGGTCGACGGCGAGCCGACGGAGCCCGCGCAGCGGCGCGCGTTCCTGGCCGCCATCAACGCCGCGCTCGACCGCGTGACGCCCGTCGCGGTCGATTTCGGCGCGCTCACGGCCGAGCGCGCCTCCGCGTCCCGCATGCTGATGACGGTCGCCCAGATCGTGAAGCACCTCGACGGCTCGCGACCCGTGCGCTTCCTCGTGGCCGAGACGGAGACGGGCTACACGCTCCTGTCCGCCCTGCACCTCGCGTGCCGGTTCGGCGTGGCCGACCGCGTCGAGATCTCGCCCCTCTTCGAGACCGCGGACGCGCTGGAACAGGGCCCGCGCATCGTCGACGAGGCGCTGCGCAGCCCGCATTGGCGCACCTACCTGCGCCGCCACGGGCGCCTCTGCGTCCAGTTCGGCTATTCGGATTCCGGCCGCTACATCGGCCAGGTCGCGGCGACCTTCTGGGTGGAGCGGCTGCGGCTGCGCCTCTGCGAGCTCCTGGTCCGCTACGACCTGCGGGACGTCGAGCTCGTCGTCTTCGACACGCACGGCGAATCGCCCGGCCGGGGCGCGCATCCGGCGAGCCTCACGGACCGCCTCGCCTACCTGGCGCCCGCCCATGCGCGGCAGGCCTTCGCGGCGGCCGGGATCGGCGTCTCGCGGGAATCGAGCTTCCAGGGCTCGGACGGCTACCTGCTCTTCGGCACGCCCGCTCTCGCGGAGGCGACGATCGCCCGCATCGCGGAGCACGCCCTGCCGCCGGAGCCGGAGACCGGCACGCCCGACCCGATCTACGACGAGCCCGACTTCGCGACCGAGTTCTTCGGCACGATCCGCGAGGAGATGGGCGCGCTCGTCGACGATGCGGGCTACGCGGCCCTGATCGGCACGTTCGGGCCCGCGCTCCTCGACAGGACCGGCTCGCGCCCGGCCGCCCGGCAGAGCGACGCGGGCGGGCCCAGCGTGATCCGCCATCCGCGCGAGCTGCGCGCGATCCCGAACAACGCGATCCTGCAGAACCTCGGCTGGATGGCGAACTCGTTCCACGGCATCGGCCACGCCGCGTCCCGCTCGCCGGACCTCTACCGGACCATGCGCGAGCGCTCGCCGCGCTTCCGCCGCGCGCTGGCGCTGGCGGAGGCGGCCGCGGGCGCGAGCGACCTCGACGTCATCCGGGCCTATATCGACATGCTGGATCCCGGCTCCTGGTTCGACCGGGCGCGCCGGACGGGACGGGACGGGCGCCGCGACGAGCTCCTGGCCGTCGCGGGCGCGCTCGCCCGGCTGGACCTCGCGCCGGCGCTGCGGCGGCTGTTCGGCCGCTTCGCGCTCGACGCCCTGCGCTGGCGCGCCGTCCGGGGCGACGCGCCGCCCATGTCGGCCCGGCTCGCGGCCCTGCACACGCTCCGCCTCACCGTGATCGGCCGCATCTGGCTCGCCGCGACCCACATCCCCGACTTCCGCCCGCAGAACGGCGTCACGCGCGAGGGCCTGCTGGAGCGCATCCTGCGGCTCGACGTGCAGGCCTCGCTGCAGCTCCTCGACGCGGTGTTCCCGCGCCGGACGGACCCGACGCTCGGCCTCGATTTCGGCGAGCCGGCGGGCCCCCGGCACGGCGGCACCTACGAGGGCCTGCACCACGACCTGTTCGAGCCGATGCGCCGCGACTTCGACCTCGTCCGCGAGATCACGGGCGCCATGCAGCACGAGATCGGCGCCTTCGGCTGAGGCGCCGGGCGGTCAAGCGGCCCGGTCCGCCGCCTCGGCCGCGAGCCGCCCGTGCAGCTTGGAACCGACCGCCACGATGGCCCGGATGGCCGGGACGAGCTCCTCGCCGAGATCGGTCAGCGCGTATTCGACGCTGGGCGGCGTGGTCGCCATCACGGTGCGGGAGAGCACGCCGCGGCTTTGCAGGTCCTTCAGCCGCGCGCTGAGCACCTTGGCCGAGATGGCCGGCATGGCCCGCCGCAGCTCGGAGAAGCGACGCGGCCCCTCGCTGAGGTTCCAGATGATCTCCGGCGTCCAGACGCCGCCGAGCAGGCTCATGCAGGCCGCCATCGGACAGCCCGGGGGAGGATCGACGCGCCTGCGGAGCTTCAGGGCCATGACGGGTCTCGACGAGTGTCCGGCCACGACCCGGTTTCCCGCACGATACCGGAAAGCGTCGGTCACCGCCAGTTACCCGGTTTCCGAACGTAACGGCGTCGGCTACGGCTCCGGCCTCGTCCTCTCGGAGACCACCCGTGAAGCTCTACTACACGCCCGGCGCCTGCTCGCTCTCGCCGCACATCGTCCTGCGCGAGCTCGGCCTGCCCGTCGACCTCGAAGCCGTCGACCTCCGCACGAAGACGACCGCGTCCGGCGAGGACTTCGCGCGCATCAACCCGAAGGGCTACGTCCCGGCCCTGCGGCTCGACGACGGCGAGGTGCTGACGGAGGGCGCGGCCATCGTGCAGCACCTCGCCGACACGCACGCGCCCGGCACGCTCGCGCCGCTCTCCGGCACGGTCGAGCGGGCGCGGATGAACGCCCATCTCACCTTCATCTCGTCCGAACTGCACAAGGGCTTCGGCCCGCTCTTCAACCCCGCGCTGGCCCCGGAGGCGCGCGAGGCGGCCGTCGCCCAGCTCGGCCGCAAGCTCGATCTGGTCGAGGCCTCGCTGTCCGACGGGCGCCCGTACCTCACGGGTCCCGACTTCACGGTGGCCGACGCCTACCTGTTCGTGGTGCTGAGCTGGGCGCCGAAGCTC
>JAEUAC010000357.1 GCA_019695455.1 Methylorubrum extorquens
TCCCCGACTGCCCTCTTCTTCCGCAATCTCATGTCCATGGACACGGAAGAGATGATCCGCGGCCAGCCCATGGACGGGGTCGTGCTCATCGGCGGTTGCGACAAGACTGTGCCGGCGCAGCTCATGGGCGCCCTTTCGGCAGGCCTCCCAACGATCCAGGTCGTCACCGGGCCGCAATCGACTAACCAATACCGGGGCGAGCGGCTCGGCGCCTGCACGGATTGTCGACGCTACTGGGCGAAGTACCGCGCCGGCGAAATCGACGAGGAACGCATCGAGGACGTCGAGGGCAACCTCGTCGTCACGGCCGGCACCTGTGCGGTCATGGGCACGGCTTCCACGATGGCGGCGCTCTCGGAGACGCTTGGCACCCTGCTGCCTGGCACGGCCGCGATCCCGGCCGTTCACGCCGACCGGCTCCGCGCGGCCGAGGCGTCCGGCGTCGCGATCATGAATCTTGTCCAGGCCGGCATCCGCATCGGCGACATTATTACGGCCGAGTCCGTCGAGAACGCACTCCGTGTGCTCCTCGCGATCTCGGGCTCGACCAACGCCATCATCCATTTGACAGCTATCGCGGGCCGGGCCGGGATCACTGTCGACCTCAATCGGCTCAACGAATTGTCAGACACGACCCCCGTGCTCGTCGACCTCAAGCCGACTGGCTCCTACTACATGGAAGACTTGCACGCGGCGGGTGGCATCGGGGCAGTGCTGCGCGAGCTCCGCCCGCTCCTGCACCTCGATTGCATGACGTCGACGGGCCAGACGCTCCGGGAGCGCCTGGACGCGCAGGACGGCTGGGTGGACCGGACGGTGGTCCGCTCCTTCGACGAGCCGCTCCAACCGGTGGGTGGCCTCGTGGCCCTGTTCGGTTCGCTCGCCCCACGCGGCGCGATCTTGAAGCGCGCCGCCGCGGATCCAAACCTCTTCGAAACGGAGGGGCGCGCGGTCGTGTTCTCCTCCCTCGAGGATCTCGCGGCCCGCATCGACGCGCCGGACCTCGACGTGCGAGCGGACGACTTCCTGGTACTGCAGAACGCCGGCCCGCTTTCGCCTTCCGGCATGCCGGAAGCCGGTTACCTGCCGATCCCGAAGAAGCTTGCCGCTCAAGGCGTGAAGGACATGGTGCGCATCTCGGACGCCCGCATGTCCGGCACGGCCTTCGGCACGATCGTGCTGCACGTGACGCCGGAATCGGCCGTCGGCGGCCCGCTCGCGCTTGTGCGGACGGGCGACCGCATCCGGCTCGACGTGCCGGCCCGCTCGATCGAGCTCCTGGTCGGCGAGGCCGAGCTCGCCGCGCGGGCGGCCGCCCTGCCCCCGCCGGAGAGGCCCGAATGGGCGGCGCGGGGCTACGCCCGCCTGTTCCACGACACCGTCACGCAGGCCGACGAGGGCTGCGACTTCGACTTCATGACCGTGCGCGACGGCGCCGCCTGACCGTCGGGCGGGGCGCCGTCAGCGCCCCTTGAAGACCGGCTTCCGCTTCTCGTTGAAGGCGGCGACGCCCTCGTGCCGGTCCTCGGTCGGGACCATGCGGTTGTAGGCCTCGATCTCGAAGGCGAGCGCGTCGCGCAGCGCCATGCCCTGGCCGCGGCCGATCGACTGCTTCGCCTGGCGGACGGAGATCGGCGCGTTGCGGGCGATCGTCTCCGCCGTCGCGAGCGCGGCGGCGAGGAGGTCGCCCGCCGGCAGGACGGCGTTGACGAGGCCCCATGCGGCCGCATCGGCCGCCGTGAAGACGCGCCCCGTCAGGATCAGCTCCTTCGCCCGGCGCTCGCCCATGGCCCGCGGCAGCGTCTGCGTGCCGCCGGCGCCCGGCATGATGCCGAGCGTCACCTCCGTCAGGGCGAAGCGGGCCGTCTCGGCCGCGTAGAGGAAGTCGCAGGCGGCCGCGATCTCGCAGCCGCCGCCATAGGCCGCCCCGTTCACGGCCCCGACGATCGGCACCGGGCAATCGAGCATGGCCCGCACCATGCGCTCGAAGATGACGTGCTGGCGCCCCCAGGCCTCGTCCGTCATGCCGCGGCGCTCCTTCAGGTCGCCGCCCGCGCAGAAGGCCTTCTCGCCCGCGCCCGTGAGCACGATGCAGCGGATCCCGCCCGGATCGAGCGCGACGTCCTCGAAGAACCGCACGAGATCGCGCGCCATCTGCGTGTCGAGGGCGTTGGAGACGCCCGGCCGGTTCAGCCGGGCGAGGAGGACGTGCTCGCCCGCCCCGTCCAGCGCCAGGGTCTCGAAGGTCGGCAGCGGCTCCACGGATCGTCTCCTCGGCGGGCCGAGGCGGGCCCCGGCACCGCTCGTAGCCCGGCCCCGGGCGGGCGCAAACCCCGCCCGGCTAGTCGCCGACGTTGTGGAGGCGGGGGTTGAGGGCGTCGTTCAGGCCCTGGCCGACCAGCGACACGCCGAGCACCGTGAGCAGGATCGCGACCCCCGGGATCGCCGAGACGTACCATTGCGTGCGCAGCACGCCGCGGCCGGCGCCGATCAGGTTGCCCCAGGAGGCGACGTTCGGGTCCGAGAGCGACAGGAAGGCGAGCGCGCTCTCGAGCAGGATCGCGGTCGCCATGACGATGCTCGCGTAGACGATGATCGGCGGCAGGGCGTTCGGCAGCATCTCCTGGAAGATGATCTTCGCGTCCTTCATGCCGAGCACCCGGCAGGCCTCCACGAACTCCCGGTGGCGGAGCGACAGGAACTCGGCCCGCGTCAGCCGGGCCGGGGCCGGCCAGGAGACGAGGCCGATCGCGACCGTGACGGTCGTGATGTCGGAGCCGAACACGGCCACGAAGACGAGCAGCAGGAGGAAGCTCGGCAGCGTCTGGAAGGCCTCCGCGACGCGCATCAGCAGCGTGTCCGCCCAGCCGCCGTAGAACCCCGCCACGGCGCCGACGACGATGCCGATCGCGATGGAGATGAGGGTCGCCACGAAGCCGATCACGAGCGCCAGGCGCGCGCCGTGCGCCATCTGGGCGGCGATGTCGCGCCCGCTCGGGTCCGTCCCGAGAACGAAGCGCGGGTTCGCCATCGGCCATTGCAGGGGCCGGCCGGCGAGGCTCAGCGGGTCCTTCGGGAACAGGAACGGCGCCGCGACCGCGACCGCGACCACGAGGAACAGGAGCACGAGCCCGACGATCGCGGCGGGGCTGCGGCGGTAGCGGCGGAAGAGGCTCACGGGGTCACCGGTCCGCGACGATGCGCGGGTCGAGCCAGCCGTAGAGCAGGTCGACGACGAAGTTGATCGCGATCACCAGGATGGCGGACACGAACACGATGCCGAGCAGCGTGTTCAGGTCGCGCTGCACGACGGATTCGTAGGCAAGCCGGCCGAGCCCCGGCAGCGCGAACACGCTCTCGACGACGACGGAGCCGCCGAGCATCGTGCCGGCCTGCAGGCCGAGGATGGTCACCATGGGCAGGAGCGCGTTCCGCAGCGCGTGCCGGATCGTGACGGCGGTCTCGCCCACCCCCTTCGCGCGCGCCGTGCGGACGAAGTCGAGGTTCAGCACCTCCAGCATGGCGGTGCGCATGACGCGCAGGTAGGTGGCGAGGAAGATGAGGGCGAGCGTCATGGTCGGCAGCACCAGGTGCCGGGCGATGTCGAGCGCCCGCTCGAGCCCGCCGGCGCCGGTGCCGATCTCCTCGAACCCGCCCGCCGGCAGCCAGCCGAGCGTGATGGCGAAGACCACGATGCCCATGAGGCCGAACCAGAAGGAGGGCGTGGCGTAGAAGACGAGCCCGAGCGTCGACAGGATCGTGTCCGGCCACCGGCCGACGGTGCGGGCGGCCAGCACGCCGAGCGACATGCCGCCCACGAAGGCGAGCGTGAGCGACGACCCCATGAGGAGCAGCGTCACGGGCAGCCGCTCGGCGATGACGTCCGCCACGGGCTTCCCATAGATGGCCGACATGCCGAGATCGAGCTGCGCCAGGCGCAGGACGTAGCGGCCGAGCTGCGCCGCGGCCGGGAGGTCGAGCCCGTAATAGCGCCGCAGCTCCTCGGCGGTCGCCGGGTCGCCGCCGCCCATCTGCGCCATGAGGGCGTCGACCGTGTCGCCGGGCGCCAGCTGCAGCAGCAGGAACAGCCCGACGAGGATCATGAGCAGCGTCGGCAGGCTCGCCGCGAGGCGTCGCAGGGCGAGCAGGAGGATGGTCACGCCGTCCGCCTCCGGCGCGGCGTCGGCCGCGGCGTGGCGATCACGCCTCGACCCAGGTGTCGTGCCAGTCGCCCGAGCCCCAGCGCGGGTAGTTGTGGTCGTTCCTCACCTTCTTGGAGGTCGCGGCCAGGAAGGTGCGCTCCGTCATCATCCACACGGGGATCTCGTCGTTCACGGCCTTCACCCACTGGGCGTAGAGCGCCTTGCGGCGAGCCGGATCGAGCTCCGTCGCCGCGTCGTCGACGAGCTTGTCGACCGCGTCCGACTGCCAGCCGTACTGGTTGGTCCAGGGCGCGCCCTTCGGCGAGCCCGACCGGTACCAGACCGTGGTCGAGACGGCCGGATCGCCGCGGTACTGGTGCCAGCCGGTCGCGATGTCGAAGTTCCAGTCCCGGTACACGGTCGCGAGCGCGCCCGCCGTGTCGAGGTTCACGATCTCGACCCGGATGCCGACGGTCTGCAGCGATTGCTGGATGAAGGTGGCGAGGAGCGGGACGTCCTCGCCGTTCTGGATCGGCACGAGCTTCAGGGCGAAGCGGATGCCGCCGCCGGCCCGCTTGTAGCCGGCCTCGTCGAGGAGCGCGTTGGCGCGCTTCGCGTCGAACTCGTAGGGCGGCTTCGTGTCCGGATAGAACGCGGTCGACGAGGACGGGATCGGGCCCGTCGCGGGCTTGCCCTGCCCGTAGATGAAGTTCTCGATGAAGAAGGGCACGTCGATCGCGTGCGCGATGGCCTGCCGGACGCGCACGTCCGAGAGCTCCTTGCGGCGCGTGTTGAACTCGAGCGTGTTATTGAACGCGTTCGCCTCGAGGCCGCGGTTCGAGACCGTGAAACGCGGATCGCTCTTCAGCCGGTCGAGATCGGCGAGGGCCAGCGCGTTGTATTCCGACGTGAGCACCTGGCCCGTCTCGAGCGCGGCGGTCGCGGCCGCCTTGTCGACGATGAAGCGCCACACGATGCGGTCGAGATACGGCGCGTCCTTGCGCCAGTAGTTCGGGTTGCGGTCGGCCATGACGAACTGGCCCCGCTCGTATTGCGTGAACTTGAACGGACCCGTTCCGATCGGCGCCGTGTTCGCCGGGTTCTCGAGGACGTTCGTGCCCTCGAAGACGTGCCGGGGCGCGACGTAGCCGAGATCGCACAAAGCCCGCAGCAGCAGGTCCGTCGGCATCGGCCGCGAATAGCGGAAGACCGCCGTGAGCGGGTCGGGCGTGTCCACGGCCTCCAGGTTCTGCTGGAGCTGAGTGCCGTAGTTCAGGTACTTCTTCCACAATTCGAGGGCCGTGTACTGCACGTCGGCCGACGTGAACGGCTTGCCGTCGTGCCAGGTCACGCCCTCGCGCAGCTTGAACGTGATGGTCTTGCCGTCGGGCGCCGCCTCCCAGCTCGTCGCGAGGACGGGCGTCGGCTTGCCGGCCGCGTCGAGGTCGACCAGCGATTCCATGATCTTGGACGTGATGACGTAGACGCCCGTCGATGCCCGGATGGCGGGGTTGAGCACGCGCTGCTCCCCGTTGAGCTGCACGGTCAGCACGCCGCCGCGCCGCACCGCCTGTCCGAAGGCCTCGCGGGCCGCGCCTGCGCTCAGCGCCGCGGCCCCGATGGCGGCCAGCATGTCACGACGGTTCATGGAAATCCGACCCGAGAAGAACAGGCCGGCATCATTGCTGTGCCGCAGCACGAGCGCAAGCGCAGGAACTGGTCGGATCGTCCCCGTTCGGAGAACGGACGGCTCGCGTCTCGCCCCGTCGGAGACCGATCCTCTCCGGCCCTCCGTCCCTCGCCCGGAGGGTCGCGATCCGACGAACGCCTAGGAGGCGCCGATCGCGTGGAAGCCGGCCGTCATCCGGGCCGCGTCCGGTTCGAGGTCCGTGAACAGGCGGAAGGCCGCCACGGCCTGATAGATGGCCATGCCGCCGCCATCGATCGTCCGGCAGCCGAGGGCGCGCGCCCGGCGGAGCAGTTCGGTATCGAGCGGGAAGTAGATCACCTCCCCAACCCACAGGTCCGGCCGCAGGAGGGCCGCGTCGAGCGGCATGCCCGGATGGGCGTCCATGCCGATCGGGGTCGCGTTGACGAGGCCGTCGGCCGCACCGATCGCGGCCGCCCGGTCCGTGCCGGCGCGCGCCCGGCCCGCGCCGAAATGGTCGCAGAGCCGGCGCGCGACCGCGTCGGCGCGCGCCGCGTCGACGTCGAAGAGGGTGAGCTCGGCCGCGCCGAGCGTCAGGATCGCGTGCGCGACCGCCGCCCCCGCTCCGCCCGCGCCGAGCTGGACCACGCGGTCGAGCCGCACGTCCGGCATCTGCTGCCGGAACGGCTCGGCGAAGCCGGACCAGTCGGTGTTGTGGCCGATCCGCTTTCCGTCCCGGAACAGGACCGTGTTCACGGCGCCGAGCGCGCGCGCGTCGTCCGACAGGTCGTCGAGCAGCGGGATCACGGCCTGCTTGCAGGGATGGGTGATGTTCAGTCCCGTGAACCCCATGCGGTCCGCCGCCAGCAGCAGCTCGGGCAGCGCCTCCGGCCCGAGCCGCAGGGTCGTGAGGTCGAGCAGGCGGTAGACGAGGCGGAGCCCCTGGGCCTCGCCCTCCGCCATGTGCATCTCGGGCGTGCGGGAGCGCTGGATGTCCTGGCCGATCAGGCCGAGGAGGACGGCCGGCTTGGCGGCTGCGATGCTCATAGGCCGTATTCTCCGGCGGGATCGGTCCGTCCCGTGCCGCCGACCCGCGGCATCCCGGGCGGGGGCACGAGCCGGCTCTGGGCGGCGAGGCGGATCGGCGCGTTGGCGGCTCCGAACCCGGCATAGCCGCCGCGGCGCTCGACGATCTCGAAGAAGAAGCCGCCCTCGAGGACGGGCTTCGTGTAGGCGTGCAGGAACTCGGCCGCGCCGTCCCGGTCGTAGAGGATGTCGTTCGCCCGGAGCTGCTCGATCGCGGCCTCGTCGAGGTCGCTGCGCGTCTCCAGGTCGTCGTAGTAGTTCTCGGGGATCGGCAGCAGCTCGATGCCCCCCGCCCGCAATCCCTGCACGGTGGCGACGATGTCGGCCGTGCCGAAGGCCACGTGCTGCATGCCGGGCCCGAACGCCTCCGTGAGGAAGCGCGACGACAGCGTGTGGTCGCTCTGCGACGCGTTCAGGACGAGCCGGAACGCGCCGCCCGCATCCTCCACCACCTGGCTCTGCACGATGCCGCCGGGATCGATGACGGCCTGGGCGGGCGTCTTCTCCATGCGGAACAGCGCCGTGTAGAACAGCACCCAGGACAGCATCTCCTCGTAGCTCATCGTCTGGGCGACGTGGTCGATCGAGGCGAGCCCCGTCCCGCCGGCCGCGCCCTCGTCCTGCACGGGCGCGAAATCCACCTCCCAGAGCCGGTCGAGGCCGGAGGCGGAATCGACGAAGTAGAGGAGGCTGCCGCCGAGGCCGCGGACGGCCGGGATCTCGAGCTCGCCCGTCTCCACGGCCTGGTTGAACGGCTCGTCGAGGAGCGCGACGGCGCGGTCGACGGTCTGGCGCGCGTCGCCGACCCGGAGCGCCATCGCGCAGACGGCCGCCCCGTGGGCGACGTAGAAGGAATGCGCGAAGCCCTCGAGCTCGGCGTTGACGACGAGGTTGACGCGGCCCTGGCGCCAATGCGTCACGTTCTTCGAGCGGTGCCGGCCCGCGCGCCGGAAGCCGAGCGCGCGCAGCACCGCCTCGAAGGCCGGCAGCGCCGTCTCGCCGATGGTGAATTCCAGGAACTCGATGCCCTCGCAGGCCGGGCGCGGCGGCAGCGCGACGGGCGACGGGCGGCCGCCGCGGCGGGCCGCCTCGTCCAGGGCGAAGAGGAGCGAGCGGTGCCCGTCCTGCGCGACGCGCCGGGAGGAGGCCGCCCGGAACCGGTCGCTGAAGATCTCGAGCGAGGTCAGGCCGTCGAACCCCGTCGCGACGAGCGCGTCGAGGAAGTCGCCGACCGGCAGCTCGCCCTGGCCCGGGAAGGACCGGTAGTGCCGGCTCCAGGACAGGTAGTCCATCTGGAGCAGCGGCGCGTCCGCCAGCTGCACGAGGAAGATGCGGTCGGGCGGGATGGACCGGATCGGCCGCAGGTCCGTGCCGCGGACGAGCACGTGGAAGGAATCGAGCACGAAGCCGACGGACGGGTGGTCGGCCCGGCGCACGATCTCCCAGGCGTCCCGATAGTCGTTGACGTGGCGGCCCCAGGCCAGCGCCTCGTAGGCGACCCGGACGCCGCGCTGCGCGGCCCGCTCGCCGAGCTCGCGGAAATCCGCCGCCGCGCGGTCGATCCCGCCGAGCGAGTCCGGCGCCACGTTCGAGCAGACCATCAGGAAGTCGCAGCCGAGCTCCGCCATGGCGTCGAACTTCCGCTCCGCCCGGCTGAGGACCTTGGACCGCCGCGGCTCCGGCATCCCCTCGAAATCGCGGAACGGCTGGTAGACGGCGATCCGCAGGCCGAGATCCTCCGCCATCCGGCGCACCTCGGCCGGCGTGCCCGCATAGGACAGGAGGTCGTTCTCGAAGATCTCGACCGACCGGAAGCCCGCCCTCGCGATCGCCTGCAGCTTCTCGTCCAGGGTGCCGCTCAGGCAGACCGTGGCGATCGCGAAATCCATTCCGTGCCGCTCCGCTCGCGGCCGCGTCGCGGCCCGCTCCAGGTCGTCCCCACCGCCCCCACGGGGCTCACGCGCGACCGCCGGCACCATAGCGGCTCCCACCCCGGCCGGCCATGGCGCCCCGGCCCGCGCGCCTCAGCCGGGCGCGGCCCGGCGCCGCCGCTGCACCGTCTCGGCCTGGACCTGCGCCGCGTCGGGCGCCACGATGCCGACCGGCAGGTCCACGTCGTCGCGTTCCACGATGGCGCGGCGGATGTTGTCCTTCATGATCTCGAGGGCGCGCTCCGCGACCTCGATGTCGGCGGGGAGCAGCGTCTCGAGGATGATCTCGTTCAGGCCCTTTCCGACCGAGACCATCTGGTCGAGGATCTCGCGCCCCCGGTCGGTGACGTGGACGCGCTTCGCCCTGCGGTCCACGCGGTCGGGCACTCGCCGGACGTAGCCGGCCGTCTCCAGCCGGTCGATCAGGCCGCCGACGGTCACCTTGCCGACGTCGAGGTCCCGCGCGAGCTCCGTCTGGAGCATGCCGTAGCGCGGATGGCGGGAGAGCTGCATCAGCACCCACCATTGCGAGCGCGTGATGCCGAGCGGCTTCATGGCCTGGTCGAACAGCGTGCGACGCATGCGGGACACGTCGTGGACGAGGAACCCGATCCGGATCTCCTGCGGGACCTCTTTGGCCTTCATGCACGCTTCCACCGGCCCGGGCAGCCCGGCCTCGCCGCACAACCTGACACATCGCACCGCGTCTGGCCACGCGGCGCCGACGGGGCGGCTCGCCGGCGGCGGACGGGCCCCGCGCCTAGCGCCAGCCCGACAATTCGCGCTCGACCACGTGGCGGATCACCCGCATGCCGTCGGAGCCCGCGTTGAGGCAGGGCAGGTAGGCGAAGTGCGTCCCGCCGTTCTCCTCGAAGTAGTGGCGGTTCTCGCCGTCCAGCTCCTCCAGCGTCTCGAGGCAATCGGCCGAGAAGCCGGGCGCCACGATCGCGAGCTTCTTGATGCCGGCCTTCGCCATGCTCTTCACGGTCTCGTCCGTGTAGGGCTGCAGCCATTCGGCCGGTCCGAAACGGGACTGGAACGTGAGGCGGAACCGATCCTCCGGCCAGCCGAAATGCTGCCGCAGGAGGCGCCACGTCTTGTGGCAATGGCAGTAATAGGGGTCGCCCTTGTCGAGGTATTCCTTCGGAATGCCGTGGAACGAGCAGAGGATCGCCTCCGGCTCGAAGTCGAGCTTGGCCAGCTCGGTCTTCATCGCGTTCGCGATGGCCTCCACGTAGACCGGATCGTCGCCGTAGGGCGGGGCGACCCGCACGGCCGGCTGCCAGCGCATCTCCATGAGAGCCCGGAACGCCTGGTCGCAGGCCGTGGCGGAGGTGGCCGCGCAATATTGCGGGTAGAGCGGCACGAGCAGGATGCGGTCGCAGCCCTGGTCGAGCAGCGCCTGGATGCGCTCGCCCGTCTTCGGGAAGCCGTAGCGCATGGACCAGTCGACCACGATGCGCTCGTCCTCCAGCATGGCGGCGAGCTGTTCGGCCTGCGAGCGCGTGGTGGTCTTGAGCGGCCCCTCGTTCCGCTCCTTGTTCCAGACGGTGTCGTAATCCTTGCCCTTCCGGCCGGGCCGGGTGGTCAGGATCACGCCGTTCAGGAGCGGCCACCAGAGGAGGCGGGACGTCTCGATGACGCGCCGGTCGGACAGGAACTCCTTCAGGTAGCGCCGCATCGGCCAGTACGACGTGCCCTCGGGCGTGCCGAGGTTCATCAGGAGCACGCCGACCCGGCCCCAGCGCACGGGCGGGTGGTCGGAGGGCAGGCTGGCGGTCGCGGAGGAGCTG